>NZ_JBSXOK010000082.1:0-101949 GCF_056859415.1 Zunongwangia sp. L-65 | reverse complement strand
ACGGTTTTACAGGAGAAGATGGGATATTGAAGTGTTTTTCCGGTTCATTAAGCAAGAACTCCATGTAAGCCATTTGGTTTCCATGAATAAAAATGGTATCGAAGTAATGATTTACATGACATTGATTGTCGCCATGCTTATGCTTATCTATAAAAAAGCAAACAATATCCGTTATAAAACAGCCAAGAGAACATTTAAAATACAAGTAAGGAATTTAATTATTCCAATGATAGTGACCTTTTCCCCAGGAGATCCCAAGAAATTATTTAAAACTTAAAGTTGCCGGCATTTCTTCCGACGACTAGTGGCTTTCGTCACCTTTTTTTATTTCGTAATTTTACACACTTTATTTCGACTTTATATACAATTAATCGCAAAAGAATTGATCGATCAAGCTTAAATTCTATGAAAAAAGTTGTAGTAGGACTCTCAGGAGGTGTAGATAGTAGTGTTTCAGCCTATCTTTTAAAAGAACAGGGCTATGAGGTTATTGGATTGTTTATGAAAAACTGGCATGACGATTCGGTGACGATTTCAGACGAATGTCCATGGTTAGAAGACAGTAATGATGCGATGATCGTTGCTGAGAAATTAGGAATCCCATTCCAAACGGTAGACTTAAGCGAACAATATAAAGAACGTATCGTCGACTATATGTTTAATGAATACGAACGTGGTCGAACACCAAATCCAGACGTGTTATGTAATCGTGAGATCAAGTTTGATGTATTTATGAAAATAGCAATTTCTCTGGGAGCAGACTATGTGGCCACCGGTCATTACTGCCGTAAAGGAGAAATTGAAAAAAACGGAGAAAAAATATATCAGCTATTATCAGGAAAAGATAATAACAAAGATCAGTCTTATTTTTTATGTCAGCTTACCCAGGAGCAACTTTCAAAAACCTTATTTCCTATTGGGGAACTTCAAAAATCAGAGGTTCGTAGGATTGCTGCCGAACAGGAACTGGTAACTGCCGATAAAAAAGATTCGCAGGGACTTTGTTTTATAGGAAAAGTACGCTTGCCAGATTTTCTTCAGCAAAAATTAAAGCCGAAAGAAGGGAATATTGTCGAGATAAAATCGGATAGCGAAACCTACCAAACTGGTATTCCCGAATTTGAATCTAAAATTGAAGAATTAAAATTTCTATCTCAAAAATACCAATATCAGCCTCAGGATGGTAAAGTTGTAGGAAAGCATCAGGGGGCTCATTATTTTACTAAGGGACAACGTAAAGGTTTAGCTGTAGGTGGTACTCCAGAACCACTTTTTGTAATCGATACAGATGTTGAAGACAATGTTATTTATACCGGGCAGGGAAAAAAACATCCCGGAATTTATCGAAAAGGACTTTTTATTAATGAAGATGAAGTACACTGGGTAAGAAAAGACTTAAGTTTAGAACCGGACGAAAGCTTAGAGCTAAAGGCAAGGATAAGATACCGGCAACCTTTACAGGAGGCAACTTTATATCAAACCGAACAAGGTATGTATGTAGTTTTTAAAACACCACAGGCTTCTATTACCGAAGGCCAGTTTGTGGCCTGGTATGATGGCGAAGAATTATTAGGATCTGGTGTAATTTCTTAAATTGCGGGAAACAAACCTGCAATGACTACAAATAGAATAACCAAACTTTTAAATATAAAATATCCACTTATCCAGGCCGGTATGGTCTGGGCAAGTGGCTGGAAACTGGCAAGCGCTGTTAGCAATGCTGGTGGACTTGGAATCATTGGCGCCGGATCTATGTATCCTGAAGTGCTTAAAGAACATCTTATAAAATGTAAAAAAGCGACCAACAAGCCTTTTGCTGTAAATGTTCCTATGCTCTATCCCAATGTGGAAGAGATTATAAAAATTATTGTTGCAGAGAAAGTTCCAATCGTTTTTACATCAGCTGGGAATCCAAAAACATGGACTTCTCATTTGCAAGAACATGGGATTATTGTTGTTCATGTAGTAAGTAGTGTAAAATTTGCTTTAAAATCTCAGGAGGCTGGAGTAGACGCTGTGGTTGCCGAGGGATTTGAAGCTGGTGGGCATAATGGGCGTGATGAAACCACGACCTTTACCTTAATTCCTATGGTTAGGGAAAAGTTGGAAATTCCACTTATCGCAGCCGGTGGAATTGCTACCGGGCGTGGTATGCTTGCAGCGATGGTTTTAGGAGCCGATGCCGTACAAATTGGCAGCCGCTTTGTCGCTTCTGAAGAAGCCTCTTCTCACATTAAATTTAAGGAAATGGTGGTGAACGCTCAGGAAGGTGATACTAAATTAACACTAAAAGAATTGGCTCCCGTTCGTTTACTTAAAAATAAATTCTTCGAAGATATTGAAACACTTTATCAAAAAAGTCCTTCTAAAGAAGAATTACAACAGCTTTTGGGTCGCGCCCGTGCCAAAAAAGGCATGTTTGAAGGTGATCTGATAGAAGGAGAACTCGAAATTGGTCAAATTTCAGGCTTAATTAAAACGATCAAACCCGCCGCAGAGATTGTAAAAGAAATCGTTGACGAGTTCGAAAGTGTACAATCTCAATTACATCAATATTAATTAGGAATATCTTTTATATCCTTTTGTATTACCGGATAGGTGATTTCATGATACCCAATTCCTCCGTCAGGCGTGATTGCTTCGATGATCACTATTATTTGTTCCGTATTATCCGGATTAAAATAGGAAAACTGTGCAGGTTCCCCATTTTCAATATTTATCTGCGGTTGCCAGTACACCACGCTTCTTAAATCTGGTTCATTACTTTTAAAACGTTCTTGGTTCGTATAATCGGGCTGATAAAATTCTTTAGTGGGAGAGTATCCTTTAATGGAAGTTCTAAGAATACCCTTTGGTTTTTGTGCTCCAAAAATTCCTTGCTTCCCATGCGTATAGATGGCAATCACATCACCGGTTGGCGGGACTTCCATAGGGCTTGCGAATGGATAGGCTTGCATGTATAATCGACTAAAATGCTTGGCAAATCGTATAACCTCTACACTTTTTACTTCGCTAGGCGGAATATTGGGAACTAACGAATAATTAAGATTGTTTATTACCATACCGTCCATCATTAAAATAGTGGTGCCGGCACCACCTATAACTTTAGCCTGTAAAGCGCCGCCCGGTTCTTCGATATCTCTTTGAATTGTTATATCCTCTGGGAAATTGAAAAGTAAAACGCTGTAAAGTCCATAAGACCAGTTTTTTTCTTTTTCCTGAATATCCTTACCATCGATTACTATATCTGGCTTTCCGGCTAGATCTGCTGTTTTCTTACGTTCTTCAGTCATATTGTAAGCTTCTAAAACCACTTCATCTAATTGCGTCACCCCTTCGGCTAATTCATAAGAAAGTTGCTTTTGTTGCAGACGTTGTTCATAGTTTACAATTTCAGAAAAAGTACTATCAGGCTTCTCGATTTTTTGTCGGTTTTCAAAGATTATCGGCAAGCTTTCAGGATCATTAATTGCTATATCAAAATTTCTTTTATTTCCACCTTTTTTGCTTTGTATGACAATTTCCCGGTTTTCTTCATTTAAAAAATCAACATTAAAATAAAATCTACCCAAACTATCGGTATTATAGGTTTGTACTACAGGTTGCTCTCCTAAAGCTATAAAGGATAATTCTACATCTTCCTTAGGCTTATTAAAAATGTTCCCGCTTACCTTTCCGTCAATAGCCAGGACTGGTTCTTCAAGATAATCGAAAACAATGCTGGTAGTGTCATATTTGTATTTTCGCCATCCCTGTGTGAGCAATAACGCATCAATATCCCGCAAACGGTAAATATCATCCCTATTAAAATATAAACCTGGATGCTCTACTTTTCCCCGAAGTTCAGAGGTGAGGTAAAAATAGGGGAGAATGGAGTTTCCCTTTTGCTGTTCTGCTCCTAAAGGTTCCTTAGCCAATGCGAGCACTGATATTTGGGCAGCTATATTCTTACCTGTGCTATCTTTAACATGGATACTAAGGCTTGTTTTTTCACGTGAACTATATTCATTTTTATTGGTTTTTACTGCAATGGTAACTTGCTTTTTTCCAACATCATTAAAGTATAACCGCTCGGCTACGGGTTGATAATTTTCATTTAATAAGGTAAAGCAAAGAATTCCATAGGGAAAAACATGTACTGGTAATGCGGTATTAAAATGACCAGCCTTTACCGGTCCTTTGATATCAAATAACTTAATCCCTCTAAAACTAATGCGTATCATTAACGAATCAGATTTATTAGTTGTCGAAGCGATTAAACTAACTCTCTCCCCAGTTCTCCTAACAGAAAGAATGTTTCCGTTTTTTAAAACTTCCGGTAGTGGATATTCAGTTTCATTGTCAATATTTGTAATTTTAGCTATATATTCTTCCGTAGCTTCAGGCCTGATTACCGCTACTCCCATCCCAAATTTATTAGTTTTAAATGTGGTGATAGTATCTTTATTTTTATTTAGAATAAGACCTTCAGTATACAGGCCATCACCTTTAAAATCCAGGGCTTTTATTCCTAATAAATTTACAGTTCCGTCTAATAAACTTCCACTTTCAGGCAATAGCTGTAAGTCTATCTTATTTTCAGCTAAACTAATAGACCTACTTGCGGTAAATCCGTTTTCTGTAAGCATATTGATGCTTATATAATCGGTTTTTTCATTTAATTTATAGGACAGTTTATAAACACCATTATTCGCTTTAATTTCTAAGGAATCCTGTTCCGAGTTATTTAAATATAATCCAACTAAAATTTTACGTTTCTGAAGGCTATCTAGCTTGTTAGGGTTAAAAGTCGCTTCCAGAAAAGCACCCTCTTTTTTATCGACAATATTGATATGTTCAATGGCTTTCTCAGTTTTGGGAATCTTCGAGAAAATTCTAAAATATTTTGAAAAAATAAAGTCTTCCCCAAAATTACGGTTCCATCTGGTATATGCCCGTATTTTATAGATACCAGGCGGCATTTTTTTGGGAATATCGAAATGATTATGACCGCTTCCGTCTACAATTTTTACAAGTTTCTGGTTGATCAATTGTTTCTCGGGCCCTATAAGATCTACATGAAGTACTCCTGAACGCTGCGATGGCTTATGGTCTACAGAATTAAGTACCAGTGATTTAAACCATATGGTGCTTCCTGCCGGATAATTCTCACGATCAAACTGTAAATATATTTTTTCTGCGTAGGCAGCTTTAGATAGGATTTTTTCTTCCTGTGCAAAAGCTATATTCCACAAAGTGAAGAAAATTAGGAACAATGAGTAGTTTTTTGATGACATGATGAATGGAAATTAGGATATAGGAAGCACCTGAAACAAGAACCGCATAAAATTAATTTACTCGATAGTCGAGATTAAATGTTCTGGCCCTGTTCCGATAGCTATTTTGGGATCGGGGCGCCTCGACATACAAATTATTTTCTAATAAATACTCACAAGCTTTCTCTTAAAGTTTACTTACTTCATTTCATGTTTGGGGTAGAACATAAAAGATAAAAATAGATTTGCTTCATTTACAATTTATTACAATAAAAAATAACCTCAAAATTATAATTCTAAATTCATAAAATCCGATTTATATTTTTGAGGTTTTAAAATTTTAAAAAAAAATTTTTTAGTAAAAAATTATAGAGATAGAGCTAACATTGAAAATTCAATACAAACTCTTTTTACTCAATTTCCAGAAAGTATGAGGTTAAACTTCGGTTAGTAATTCTGAGACGCAAAGCTTGTTAAGAATGCCATTCCTCCCAGGAATACAAAGAAAATAATAGATAATATGAATAGTATTACATATAGCAATAGCATACCTTTTGCCCAATTTTTGCGTGTATAATTGGGATCACTGCCAAAAGCCCATACCAGTAGCATGATGATGCCTATAAAAGGTAAGCCGGCAACAAAAATGTATAAGGCCCATTTTTGTGGTGTAATTAGGTTAGGTTGTTCGTTTTGATGATAAACTTCCATGATTTTTTGATTAGGTTAGTTAAATAAAAACGCAAGCTAATCAAAAAACTATATTGAAGGTAACACCAATAATCGAAATTTCTAGAAATTCTGCTTTTAATTCTGAAGATATTCTTCCGCATTCATCACCCGGGAATAAAAATAATTTAAGGCAGCAAGAAAAGATTTTTGTACTTCAGCAGCATGTACTGTCTCACCGTTTATTTCAAGATTTTTTGTTGCACAGGCATCGCCTATTATAATACAATCGAATCCAAAATCTTTAGCTGCCCTTGTGGTTGCATCAACACACATATGTGTCATCATGCCACAAATTACTAATCTCTTAATATTTTGTTCTTGAAGTGTTTTTAGTAAATCGGTCTCTCGAAAACTATTCGGGAATTGTTTTACAACCACTTTTTCTTTTTCTAGCGGGCTTACATTTTCGTGAATTTCCACTCCATTTGTTTTTGGAATAAAAAAAGTAGCATCTTCACGAGTTGACATATGTTGTACGTGGATAACGGGCCAATCTTCAGCTCTAAATTGCTGCAAAACTTTTTTTGCTTTTAAACTTGCTTCTACCGGTTTAAAAAGTTCCATTTTGCCATTTTCAAAATAATCATTTTGAACATCAATTAAAATTAGTGCTGCTTTCATATTTTGAAGTTTTAGGCTTTAGGTGGATTATCTCTTTTAAATTTATTTTAGCAAGACTGGAAAAAGGGTAAAACTTAGACATCTTTAATATATTGGCTAACTTTTCTTTTGATATAGGGAATTAAAGGCTCTATATGGAAACGGTATTACCTTGGCATAAAAATTTAGCTTTCTAACAAATACCTGCTGGTGTGAGCTCTTTTTCCTATACACCTCGTCCTAAAAACAGAGAATATATTTGGGCAATTATTTAAACAAACTTTTTACCAGATAAAACGAATCTCTTTTTCCATATCTGGGTGCAAACTATAAAAAACAGGGCAGGTTCTTGCAGCATTTTCTAAAACTTTCATCACCTTATCATCGTATTTTTTGGGAAAGCTAAATACTACTTCAATCTTGGAAATTCGTCGTGGGTTGGCAGCCATTGTCTTGGTCACCTGGGCTGTTGTACCTTCGATAGCGATTTCTAATGCTTCAGCTTTTATACCCATTATTGTAAGCATACAGGTTGCCAAAGCAGTGGCTACGGTGTCTGTAGGAGAAAATGATTCCCCTTTTCCGTGGTTATCTACAGGGGCGTCTGTTATGATTTTAGTTCTGCTTTGCAGGTGTTCTGCTTCAGTCCTTAAATTCCCTAAATATGTTACTTTGGCTGTCATCGGCTATTTGTAAAGTTAAATCCGGATTAATTTGAAGAATATAAACTGCTTTATTTCTGAAACCACCTCCGGGTTGCGGCTCATATAAAAATTTGTTCTCGTTGTATTCGGTAAAGCCTTTATAATCGCTAAAAGAACTATAAATATCTTTTGATGCAGCTAAACGGAGTAATACATCCATGGTTAGGTCATAGCCCCGCACGGCATATTGATTTGGAGTAACACCATACTCTTCTTGGTACTTTTTAATAAAATTCTCAGAAAACTCTAGATTATACTCTTTATCTACCGATGGGTAGTGGAAATATAATTTGCCTAAATCTTCGTTACTGATGCTTTCGTTATCGTAGCTATCATTTTTATTTGTAGTGAATAATGTAATATCAAGATCGTCCCTTAATAACCTATTTAATGCAGATACGGTACTACTTATCACACCCACACTGCTGGATTCTAAAATTACCCAGTTTGGTGTGGCTGGCAATAATACTCTTTTTAAGCTTGTTTCTGAAACATAACCATCAACAGCATTTACAGATCTTGCTGCAGGAAAAATCTGAGATAATTTATTTTTAATTTCAAAAGATTTAGCATCTGAGACAATGATCACATTTTTCTCTTTTCCAAATTTCTGAAGGTAATCGAGCATAGTATTGCTCATTGTTTGTTGATCGGGACGCGCGATGAACAAATTATTACCGCCGCTCATTTCTTTATCAGAAAGTGGTGTGAATACCGGAATATTTTTGATTCTTAAGCGTTCTGCAGCGGCTTCTGTAGTCGATTGTAAAAAAGGCCCAATGACTGCATCAACATTATTAAAATTTTTGGTATTGATAAGATTAATCACCTCAGAAGCACTTCTTTTGGTATCATAAATTTTAACCTCACTAGAAATCCCTAATTCTTTTGCATCTTCAATGGCCATTTCAGCACCGCTGTAAAAATCCAGGCTTATTCTTAAAACACGATCGTCTAAAATGGCGTCTTTATAAGCAGCAGTACCTGCCGAATCTACCTGAACCTTATCAAGGCTATAAGGAAGCATAAATACCAGGTTTTTAGGACTGAAATTGGAAAGAGAATCTTTAAGGTTTACTTTATCACCTTGCAATTTTTCAGCTTCACTGGTTAGGGTGGGGGTCACCCAGTTTTCGGGGTCTTGTTCTTCTGGATTTGGAACTTTTAAAACCATGCCCCATTCTAATCCTTCTTGTTCTATAATTGGGTTAAGTGCTAATATAGAATCTTGTGTTACATGAAAACGCTGAGCTAAACCAAATAAAGTTTCTTGAGGTTTTACTTCGTAAAATTTAAAGTTCTTATCTAAAAGTACCACGGGATCTGGGGAGACATTTGTACCAACCCTAAGCATAATACCGGGCTGCAAAACATCTACAGTGGGATTTAAGGCTTCCAGTTCTTTTACCGTTAAACCATATTTTCTGGCTATACCAAATTTGGTTTCTTTGGGTAAAACAACATGCTCTCTCACTTCATTTTTATCAAATTTCTGGCGAATCTCTTCTTTAGAGGTATTGTTAGGCTTGGCAACCACCCGATCTAAAGTTCTGAAAACAGGAATACGAATAGTTTCTCCTTTTTGAAGTTCTTTAGAGTATAATTGTTTATTATACCGTTTAATATCATCTATTTCTACATTATATTGCTTAGATAAACTAAAGAGAGTTTCTTTCTTTTTAACGGTATGTTCTTTAAAATTTACGGGATCCAAACTTGGAGAGCCTGTTTTAGCAGGCATCCCTTTATCCTTCGTGGCTAAAGGGATAACCAGCTTAGAAGATTCTTCGATACCATTTTTAGAGTCAGGATTATATTTATAAATGTCTTCTTCAGAAACATTATAATCCTTAGAAATACTGTAAACAGTCTCTCCTTTCTTTACGGTATGATATTTAAATTCCTGTGCAAAAGCAGAAATATTCATCATACATAAAAAGCAAATTAAAAAAAGGTATCTCATTTTATTGATTTTTAGACTTAATAGGTTTATACAAATTCTATTCCCATTCTATAGTCGCTGGTGGTTTAGAACTTATATCGTATACTACCCTATTAACGCCTTTTACTCTATTTATTATTGTATTCGAAGTTTTTTGTAAAAATTCGTAAGGTAAATTTACCCAGTCAGCCGT
Organism: Zunongwangia sp. L-65; assembly: GCF_056859415.1. Taxonomy (NCBI): domain Bacteria; kingdom Pseudomonadati; phylum Bacteroidota; class Flavobacteriia; order Flavobacteriales; family Flavobacteriaceae; genus Zunongwangia; species Zunongwangia sp. L-65. The sequence goes on along the minus strand of NZ_JBSXOK010000082.1, from coordinate 92,523 downwards.
CATTCCATCAGTGGACTCTACCGCTCTTAATGCCACCACTTGCTCGTAAGTACGTTCATCTCCCATGACTCCTACAGATTGTACCGGCAATAAAATTGCACCAGCCTGCCAAACATGATCATAAAGATCCCAGTCTCTAAGTCCCTGAATAAAAATGTGATCGACTTCCTGTAGTATTCTTACTTTTCCTGCGGTAATATCGCCTAAAATTCTAATGGCTAAGCCTGGTCCTGGAAACGGATGACGACCTAAAAGTGTTTTTGCGATACCCAATTCTGCACCAACTCGTCGTACTTCATCTTTAAACAACATTCGAAGCGGCTCTACTACTTTAAGTTTCATGAAGTCTGGTAATCCCCCTACATTATGATGCGATTTAATAGTTACCGAAGGGCCATTAACCGAGATCGATTCAATCACATCAGGGTATATCGTTCCTTGTGCCAAATAGGTAACATCTTTGATTTCGTGCGCCTCATCATCAAAAACCTCAATAAAAGTATTCCCTATTGCTTTTCTTTTTAATTCTGGATCACTAATTCCTGCTAGAGCATCCAGAAAACGGGCAGAAGAATCAACTCCTTTTACATTTAGGCCCATATCTTTATACTGGTGAAGCACGTCTTCGAACTCGTTTTTGCGAAGTAAACCGTTATTCACAAAAATACAGTACAGGTTCTTACCAATAGCTTTATGTAAAAGCATCGCCGCTACCGTAGAATCTACTCCGCCACTAAGTCCTAAGACAACTTTGTCGTTGCCAATCTTCTCTTTGAGCTCTGCTACTGTAAGATCTACAAATGCACCAGGTGTCCAGCTTTGTGCTACCCCAGCGATATGTACTAAAAAGTTTTCTAATAATTGCTTTCCATCGGTCGAGTGATATACTTCGGGATGAAACTGAATTGCAAAAGTCTCTTCACCTTCTATACGATAGGCTGCATTTAGTACATCTGTTGTACTGGCTAAGCGAACCGCATTTTCTGGTAATTTTTTTATAGTATCACTGTGGCTCATCCAAACCTGAGAGTTCTCTTTGATATTATCAAAAAGTGACTCGCTATCTTTAATTACCGATAGGTTTGCCCGACCATATTCCCTGGTTTCGGAAGGCTCTACCTTACCGCCATGAAAATGGGCTAAATATTGCGCCCCGTAACAAACGGCCAGCATAGGTAATTTCCCTCTAATTTGAGATAAATCAGGATGCGGAGCATCTTCTGCTCTAACTGAAAACGGACTCCCTGAAAGGATAACCGCTTTAAAGCCTGAAAGATCTTGTGGAACTTTGTGAAATGGATGAATTTCGCAGTAAATGTTTAATTCTCTTACGCGTCTTGCAATCAATTGCGTATACTGCGAACCGAAGTCTAAGATGAGTACGTTATTTTGCATGCGCAAAATTAAGAATTTGAGCTAAAAATAAAATACAAACCACAATTATTTTATCAATACTAATTTTCTTGCAAAATATAAGGTTTTCGCGAATTTATAAACAAAGCTTTTCATAAACTATAATTAAAGTTTAACTAAAACTTTTTATGCTAAATTAGCATTATGACTACTAAAGCGCTTGGTTTTTAGCTTAATTATCATTTTATTTGTTTTAACCGAATTTAACTTATCCGAAAATCCCTATCCATGAACCACCAACAAGAAGAGGAGTATATGAACTCCTTGCATCCGTCCCGATCGGTTTTAGAGCTTATTTATTATATAATGACCGTGATTTGTGTTATAGGAATTGTGGCTATAATTTTTCAGCTTTTATAAAAAACTTAGAACTTAAATGATTATTTTTATAGTATAACTTATTGATACTATGAAATACTTAAGCGCAATTATTTTCTCCATTGCTATCGTTATTGCGGCCTGGTTTCTGGGTAATTCTTATGTAGATAGGGCGAATCCTGATGGTACTATTTCCGTAACCGGTGCAGGTAGCGAAAATTTCACATCAGATCTTATTGTCTGGGAAGGTCGTTTTAGCCAAATGAGCGAAAATCTTGAGACCGCTTATAATCAGCTTAACCGGGATAAAAACACGGTTAAAAGCTATTTAATCGAGAAGGGGATTAAAGAAGAAAATATAGTCTTTAATTCTGTTCAAACCGATGAACAGCGTGAACAGAAATATCAAAACGGAAATTACGTTGGGAGTATTTTTAAAGGGTATCAACTTACACAAAGCGTAAAGATAGAATCTAACGATGTTGAATTGATCGAGAGTGTATCACGGGAAATTACCGAATTACTGAATAAGGGGGTACAGTTTAATTCTACACCACCCAGATACTATTATACCAAGTTAGCCGATCTTAAGATTGAAATGATCTCTAAAGCCACTGAGGATGCTCGTGTAAGAGCTGAAAAAATTGCAGAAAACTCTGGAGGAACTTTAGGCGAGCTAAAAAGCGCAAATATGGGAGTATTCCAGATTACAGGCCAGAACAGTGGTGAAGATTATAGCTGGAGTGGTGCATACAATACCGCCGATAAGCGCAAAACAGCAAGTATTACCATGCGTTTGGAATATGAGATTAAATGATTTAAATATTAAGTAAAAAATATTCTTAAAAAGAACGGCTTTAAAAGCCATTCAAACTAAGGATTTAAATAACATCCAATAGTATTCGATTAAGATTTTAAGAGCGGGATTTCCCTGTAGGATTTTCCGCTTATTTATCTCCTGTTTTCACTCGATATTAGAGATCGTGATGCCTGCAAATAATAAATGTATATCATATAAAATTGCCCTTAGCTAGTTTTCGGTACCATCAAACCTATAAAGCAGCGTCATAAGTCTTTGAATAGTATCGAGGAGCTATATCGTAGACAATGATATTACGTAAATCAGCGCTTGGTAAAATCATGCAGAATAGTGGTGAGTAATATATTAGCCGGTATGAATAAAGTAACTACTGGCAGTGAGCCGTGGCTTATCGCTTAAGCAAATTCAATAGAGCTTAGAAAGAAATTTTGATGAGAAAGGTAATTTTATAATAGAGAAGAAATATCATTTTATCATCACAGCTTTATTGGCGCCGCCAAAAAGATGTAATCCCCAGCGGCTTGTCTAGAAATCGTAAAAAGGTTACGGGTCATAACTCATAGGGTTCTTTAATCATAAAAAAAGGCTGTCTAAAATTCATTTAGACAGCCTTTTTTAAAAGTTCAGTATAAATTATTTCTTGTTACGTTTTTGTTGCTCTTCAGCCTGCTCCATCATTTCCTGCATTTTTCTGGTAAACCTGTTTTGTTTTTTAGGTTTTGCTTTATTAGCCTGAATTTTAGCATGGATTTTATCCTCATCAACAATCACATGTTTAATTACCAACATTATTCCTATCGTAATTAAGTTAGAGGTAAAGTAGTATAAAGATAATCCACTGGCATAGTTATTAAAGAAAAATAACATCATGATAGGGGATAGGTACATTAAAAATTTCATGTTAGGCATTCCCGGTTGTTGATTGGCCTGCATGCTTTGTCCCGTAGTCATTTGCATGTAAATAAATATTGCGACAGAAGCCAATATTGGGAATAAACTAACATGTTCTCCATAAAATGGGATATGGAAAGGTAATTCTGCTATAACATCATAACTGGATAGATCGTCTGCCCAAAGGAAACTTTTTTGTCTTAGTTGAAATGCGCTTGGGAAGAATTGGAAAAGCGCATAGAATATAGGAATTTGCATTAGCGCTGGTAAACAACCACTCATGGGGCTAGCTCCGGCTTTGCTATAAAGCTTCATTGTTTCCTGTTGCTTTTTCATCGCATTATCCTTATACTTCTCATTTATCTCATTAATTTCAGGACGTAAAACTTTCATTTTGGCCTGAGATAAATAAGACTTATAAGTTACCGGTGAAAGCACAATCCTAACCACAATGGTCATTACAATGATGGCGATCCCGTAGCTTGGTAGGACACTGCTTAAGAATGCAAAGAATGGGATAAAAACATATTTATTGATCCATCCGAATATACCCCAGCCTAGAGGTACAATCTCATCCAGATTACGATCGTAATCTTTCAGGATTTTGTAATCTGTAGGGCCGTAATACCAATTCATATTATAATTTAGCTCGCCCGCCTGTAACTCTAAAGGAATATTTGCGGTGAAAGCTTTAGTGTATACGGTATCTATTTCTTCGTCTTCCACAAGATTTTGGGAAGTAAGTTTGGAGGTTTTAAACGGTGTATCTGTTAAAAGTATGGAACTAAAGAAATGTTGCTTATAGGCAATATAAGACACGTCTTTTTCGGTTTCTTCATCTTCCCCATGTCCAAGGTCATCATACTTATCTCCTTCGTATTCGTAACCTAAAACGGTGTATTTATTTTCATAAGAAATACTCTTGGAATGACGGTATCCTTTAAGTTGCCAATCCAGATTAATAGGTTGGGATGCGTTAAAGGTATTGGCAAGTCCCTGGGAACGGATATTGAAATCCATCATATAATCTCCAGGTTTTATAGCATAACGATATTCTAAGAATTCATTATCAGAAATCTTTAACTTCATCGATAATACCTGATCTTCACCATTTTTAGAAATACTTGGCTCAAAATATAGATTTTCAGTATCTAAGGTTCTTCCATCTGTAGTCGTGAAATTAAGATTGAATTTTGCGTTGCCATCTTTTACTAAATAAACAGGGATAGAATCGTATGTTTTATAATTTTTTAAAACAGCTTCTTCGATATATCCTCCTTTATTTGCTACTTCTAATCGTAACACATCGTTTTCTAGTACTGTGGTTTTATCTTCTGCCGAAGGTAATGTCGCGGAATAACCAAAAGCACCAAGTCTACTTTGCGCCTGGGCTATTGCTGCCGAGTCGGTTGCGGGAGCAGTAGTATTATTTTGATTTGCGAGTTGTTGATCAGCATTTGCAGGAGTAGTAACCTGTTCTGTCGTGGCGGGAGTACCGGTTTCTTCCTTTGGTTGTTCCAGGCTATTGGTATACAACATCCAGATTAAAATTCCGCCAATTAAAATAAATCCAATGATGGATTGAATATCAATCTTCTTTTCTTCCATTCTAAAATTTACTAAAGTCTTAAATCCCTACATAGGGATTCTATTTGATGTCCTATTTTTCAGTCAAAAAAATGACCAATATTTCATTTAATGCCAAACTGGCATTATGCTTTATTTTTTGAGTGTTCGTAAGCAGCCTTTACAAAAGCCACAAATAATGGATGAGGACTGGCTACGGTACTCTTATATTCCGGGTGATATTGTACACCTACAAACCAGGGATGGTCTTTAAGCTCTACCACTTCAACAAGACCAGTTTCAGGATTAATTCCTGTACTTAGCATTCCTGCTTTTTCGAGTTGTTCCTTGTATTTATTGTTATACTCGTAGCGATGTCTATGTCTTTCTTTTATATCGGCTTTGCCATACACATTGAAAATAGTAGATCCTTCTTTTAAATGACAATCCCAGGCACCAAGTCGCATTGTTCCCCCCATATGGGTAATGTTTTTTTGTGCTTCCATAATATCGATTACGGGATGTTTGGTAGCCTCATCCATCTCTGTAGAATTGGCACCCTTTAACTGAAGTACATTTCTGGCAAATTCAATAACTGCCATTTGCATTCCCAGGCAAATCCCAAGGAATGGTAATTTATTTTCTCTCGCAAACTGAACGGCATCAATTTTACCTTCGATTCCACGCTCCCCAAATCCCGGTGCTACTAAAACTCCATCTAGGTGAGAAATTTTATTTTTGATGGTATTCTCATTTATAAACTCTGAGTGGATACTCTCAACGATTACTTTTACTTCATTCTCTGCGCCTGCATGTATAAAGGCTTCTAAGATAGATTTATAAGAATCCTGAAGTTCTACGTATTTTCCAATAAGGCCAATTCTAATTTCGGCTTTCGGGTTTTTATGGCGATCTAAGAATTTATTCCACTGCTCTAAATTTGGTGTGGTTTCATCGGGTAAGTCTAACTTCTTCAGGGTTACCGTATCTAAACCTTCCTTAAGCATTAAATTGGGGACATCGTAAATAGTAGGAGCGTCTATAGACTGGATTACAGCCTCCTGCCTAACATTACAAAAAATAGCTAGTTTTCTTCGAATATCGTCTGATAATTCATGTTCTGTTCTACACACCAGGATATCAGCTTTTAGTCCGCTTTCCATCAAGGTTTTTACGCTATGTTGGGTTGGCTTGGTTTTAAGTTCACCGGCAGCAGATAGAAAGGGTACCAAGGTAAGGTGAATGACCAAAGCATTTTCGTCTCCCAATTCCCATTTAAGTTGACGAACGGCTTCGATATAAGGTAAAGACTCAATATCTCCTACCGTACCACCAATTTCTGTAATTACAATGTCGTATTCTTTTTTCTTTCCAAGAATCTGAATACGTTCTTTGATCTCGTTCGTAATATGCGGTACTACCTGTACTGTTTTTCCAAGGAATTCACCACGGCGCTCTTTTTCAATGACGCTCTGGTAAATCCTACCAGTGGTCACATTGTTTGCCTGAGAAGTATTTACATTAAGAAAACGCTCATAATGACCTAGATCCAGATCTGTTTCAGCGCCATCTTCGGTCACATAACATTCGCCATGCTCATATGGATTTAAAGTTCCTGGATCTACATTAATGTAAGGATCTAATTTCTGAATAGTGGTTCTAAAGCCACGGGCTTGTAATAATTTTGCTAGTGAGGCGGCGATTATCCCTTTTCCTAAAGAAGAGGAAACGCCACCGGTAACAAATATATACTTGGTTTCGGCCATTTTTTTAATAGTGTTTGAAGCGTTCCAATTATTCAGGGCGCTAAATTACGAAGAAGAATAGAAAAAGCAGCTAATTTTAAATGCTAATATTTAAGGTTTCTTTAAGTCTGTTAAAACCTAAGCGGTAAGTTAGCCTTAGAAGTAAATAGAATACTTAATAAGGCTTAGGATATCTTTTTCTTATTTCTTTCAGTAAAATTTCCATTCCGTTGATTTTAAGTTCGTGAACCTGTCTTAATTGTGCACCTAGTTTCCCTGTCGGAAATCCTTTCTTATTAAACCAGACATAATAGGGCTCTGGAATATCTGATAAATACCAGTCTTTGTATTTACCAAAGGGCATTTTGGTATAAGCCAGTTTAAGTAATTCTTCCTGATTGTTATTCATATAAAAAATAAAAGCCACAAAGGTATCATCTTAACTTTGTGGCTTGTGTATTTATTTTTAAAAAATTTTATCCAGTCTTTAGATAAGGGGATATTTTAGATAATTTAATCTTATTTAGTGGCTTTACAATATATTCGACAACGCAGGAATATTGTTTTGCTTTTTCTATATCAAGTTTGCTAGTACTGGAGGATAGGATAATCGTTTTATGTGATAGTCCCAATTTTTTCATTTCTTCTAAAAAATCCCATCCCGACATAACAGGCATATTTAGGTCTAAAAAAATAATAGCTTCCGATTCAGATTTTGCAAGTTCCAGAGCAATTAGGGCATCGGTATAATCTTTAACATTATCCTTATAGCCTTCTATTTCCAATAATTTTTTGGTAATAAAATTAGCGATAGGTTGATCATCTACTAAAATGATTGGGGTCATCTATTTTAACTTTTAGTTCAATTAATTCCCGGGAAGCCATATCGATGACTTCTCTTACAATTTCATCCATTTCATTGACCGATGATTTTAATCGTGGTAAAAGCTCTTGCCGGCAACTTTCATCATCCATAAGGTCAAACAATTCAATAATCCCCTGGATACGGGATAAGGGCTCTTTTATGTTATGCGCGTTAAGAACTGAAATTTTTAAAAGTTTTTCATTTTTCTTTACAATTTCTTCTGTTCTCTTTTTAATGGTCTCTTTTTGATTTCTATTAATTTTATAAATTTCCTCATTCTTATTCTGAATCGTCGTAAGCGCTCCTTGTAAAATCCTGTTTTTTTTCGCTATTTCCCGTTTTAGGTTTAACTCTTTAAATTTAGCATCAAAACAGTCTGCGGCAAGTTTTAAAATTTCTATATCCCTACTGTTAAAAACTCTTTCTTCATCTGCCACCAGAGATACTATCATCTTATGGTCGTCCTTATTAAATAACCACGACCATAAATAGGGATTTTTAAGTTTGGAAATATCTAATTTTCCCTGAGCTATATTTTCTGGGATGTGAGCTGTTCTTATAGGAATACCAGTTTTAAATAAATTGAGTTCCTCATTGTTTAAGTCTGCCAGACTTTTCTGCCCAAACCAAATATTATTGCCGCATAAAGAATACTCCATAAACTTATTATCCTTTTCGATAATTAGTTTGATGACATGGAAATTAAAAATATATTTTAAATGCTTTTCTGCAACTTTTCCAATTTCCTGAAAATTACTACATCTATTAATACCATTCGCAAATTTAGAATAAGCTTCGTAAGTTATTCTATATAATTGAGATGCGTTATTTTGAATTGGTGACATTTTAAGATAGACTCTTTGTTTACTCGGGAGTCTCTAAAAGTTCGTTGTCTATTTTAATACCAGAAACATCTGCAATCGTATTTAGCATGTTTACTAAATCGGCCTGAGCCATCAGTTCCTGAATTTCTGCATTGGAGAACCCCACTGCTTCAAGTTCAGCAAAATCTTCATCCGAAATTTCGCTGTGCTGTAATGCGGCTTTAGTTACAATGTTAACGGCTTTTCTATAGCTGGCTGGCATAGATGGAGAATCAATATGCTCTGTTGCTTTAAAGCCTTCTGCTTCAGAAATCATAGAGCTCATACTATCCGCAAATATTCCGTGCGCATGCGAACAATAATTGCAACCTCTCGACTTTGATACGTTATAAATAATTAATTGTTTTAATACGTTTGGCACATTACCTTTTATCAGGGTGTTTTTTAATTTATTCCAGTTTCCTTCCAGTAATATAGCATTACTGCCCTGACATTTAAACCAGTTTAGTACGAAGGGAAGTTGTAATGTTTTCTTTGTATCATCATAAATAGCTTTAACATCTTCCGAAGCTTCTTCATAAGAGATCATAGGGTATCTCGAAGGCTTTTGCACAGTTGTATTCATAAAGTGTAGAGATCTAAATAAATAAGTTAAATTTTGAGGCTAGGATATTATCGACAAAATAAGCAAAAAAAATATTAAAATTCTAGTAACCGATTAAAGATTGACATTTATTTATGATTCAGTAAAAGAAAGGAGCTTATTGGTAGCAATTTTCATAGTGGGATTGTATTATTAGGATAATAGACCGATATGTATCGTGAGGTTTAGCATTTGAAGCATATAATCAATAGATTTAAAATCTAAAAAAGAGGTTTCAACAATGGAATTGTATAAAGTCTATTATATCCTTATTTCTATATTTTTTTTGCAGGTAGGTGTATATGCACAAGAGAGTGAATTTGATCATAGTGCTGTAGTATTTGAAGATGATGGAAGTGCTATTATTGCCAAAATCAAAAACAAACCTGTTTTTCAATATAACTATAAAACTCAGATGCCGGATAATACTATGGAGTATTATAAAAGGAGCGGTTTTATTCATCCGCTATATTCTCCAGATGGGGCAGTGATAACAGAAGGATTTCCCGAAAAGCATACACATCATCATGGCATGTTTAGTGCCTGGGTGAATACAAAATTTAGAAATGAGAAAATAGATTTCTGGAATCAACAGGAGAAAACAGGGACTGTAGTTTTTAAAGAAATTTTAGAAGTTTTGTCTGAAAAGAAATATGGGCAATTAAAAACAAAGCAACAACATTTAGCCTTTATAGCTGGCGATAAAATCCCTGTATTAGAAGAGATTTGGACACTAAAAGTATACAATTCTATAGCTCCATTTATATGGGATATTACAATAGAACAAAAGAATATTTCTTCCTCAAATTTACAAATATTGAAATATCACTATGGTGGTTTGGCTTTTCGAGGAAGAGATGAGTGGTACAGGGAAGAAAACACATTACAAACTGAGGATACAGATGTCGATTTTAAGGTCACAACCAATTTTCATCAATCTCGTTTAGATGCCAATCATAGCATTCCAGACTGGGTGCTTATGTACGGCCGAATTGGCAAAACAGCTATGAATCTTATAGTTATTCCATTGTCTACTAATCCTGAATATCCTGATTATCTTAGAGTGCATCCCGATTTTCCTTATTTTTGTTTTACACCTGTGGTTAAAAAAGGCTTTGATCTAAAGCCATCTGAAACGTTTAAAACCAGATATAGAATTATCACTGCTACCCAAACTCCATCAGAGCAAATGATCAAGGATATAGCGAATAAAAAGTTTTAATCATTCCTTCGGATAATCTTCATAATTAAAATAGGTGTTCATACTTCTGGGATCAGCAAAGAAGTTTTGCATCTGTTTGATCCATTCCGGTATATTTATTTAATATTACTTTAAATACTGTGGGTAATTTTCACTATTAATGATATCGATAGGAAGACTTAAGGATTCCTGCAGGGGTTTGCCAAATAAAAAATATTCAATGAGCTTAGTTAAGCTTAGGTATACCTGTTTCTTAGGATCCTGGTGAATTAAAAATGCAATTTTATCATGTGCTAAATGATCGATATTTTCTGCAACAAGATCATAACCTATGATTAACGGTTTAGAAAAGCTTTCCGTCATACAATTAGCTAAAAGATAAGCCTTTGATGTAGTGACAAACAACCCATCAACGGGAGTTATAGATTTTAGAAAATGATCAATGGTTTTTTTAAAAGGAATTTTAGCCTCTTTTTTTAAATTATATACGCTAATATCGTAATCTAATTCTTTTTGTAAATAATAGGTTTTAAAACCAAGTTCTTTTTCCTGCATGTGGGATGCATTTTGAAAAGCTTCATCAATATGTAGAATAGCTAAAGAAGCTTTTGTACCTAATAGCATATTAAAAAGCTTAGCAGCCACGCGTCCACTTTGAAATAAATCCTGACCAATTTGCAGATCAATTTTCTGATCTTTTATATAATTATTAAACGTTGCCATCTTAATGTTGGCATCTACACAATTTTTAGCGAAATCCTTTGCTTCTTTATAGAATAAAGGCACCATTAATATAGCATCCGGCTTTTCTGCGAGAATAATTTCTGCCGATTTAGTAAATGATTCAGTTGATTGAGGATTAAATATTCCTTTTTTTATTTTAATTCCAAAATGACTAAATTCATTTTCAACCTGCTTTATCGCATCATAGCAGGGGAGCCAATAGGGATCGTTATCCGCATCTGGTAACAATATAGCAATATTATAAACTTTATTGTTTTTTAGGCTTTTTGCAATAGGGTTAGGTTTATACTCAATTTGATCAAGAACTTTATTAACCTGCTCTAATGCTTTAGAAGATACTTTTCCGCGTTTATGAATTACACGATCTACAGTGCCTTTAGATACGCCAGCTAACTCTGCAATATCTTTAATGGTGTAGTTTTTTTTCATTAACACAAATATACTAATCTATATGAATTAACTATCTGAATCATGCTGGATGATGTTAACGTGTGTGTTCGAGCACATTTTTTTTTAAAATCCTTTCTTTTTACATTGATTTTAGATAAATTGTACCGGATATTAACAAAAATATCTTCCGGAAATAATTGTTGTAGATTACAAAATATTGATTTTCAATTTATTAATAGTAGTCGATTAAGTGAGATTATAAGAAAGAATAAATTATTGGGATCTTGCAGATGGAAAAACCATTCATACACTGCACAAATCTCTGAAAAAACATGTCTATGTCAACTGAAATACAAGAAGCAAAAGGACCTACATTAGTTATACTCGCTGCCGGAATAGGTAGTCGATATGGAGGTTTAAAACAATTAGATACTTTTTCTCCGCAGGGGGATACCATCATTGATTTTTCTATTTACGATGCTATCCAGGCGGGATTTAAGAAGGTCGTGTTTATTATTCGGGAAAATTTATTAGCCGAGTTTAAAGAGGTTTTTGAGCCTAAATTACGAGGTAAAGCAGCAGTAGATTATGTCTTTCAGGAATTAGATCGCGTGCCCGATGAATACGTAGACCCAAACCGTACCAAACCCTGGGGTACGGGACACGCATTACTTTTAGCAAAAGATGTGGTCAAAGAAAACTTTGCAATTATTAATGCAGATGATTTTTATGGGCGCCAATCGTTTATCACGATGGCAAATGCACTTAATAAGGAAAGTAGCGATTCTTATAATTTTAAGATGGTTGCTTTTCAGCTTAAAAATACGGTTTCAGATCATGGATATGTTTCTAGGGGGGAGTGTAAAGTTTCGAAATCGGGGTATCTGGAAGAGGTCACCGAACGTACACATATTGAAAAGAGTGGAGAAGCCATTCTTGTAAAAACTGAAGAAGGCTTGCTAGAGCCAATTGATCCAGATACTTTCGTGTCTATGAATTTTTGGGGTTTCACACCAAAATGCTTTGAATTTGGATGGGAGCTTTTTTATAACTTTCTTGAACGAAGTAGTGGCAATATAAAAGCTGAATTTTTTATTCCTACCGTAGTCAACGAAATGTTACAATCTGATAATGTAAAGGTAGAAGTATTAAGCACTTCTGAGAAGTGGTTTGGAGTGACTTACAAAGAGGATAAAATCATCGCAGAGAAAGAAATTAAAAAATTAAAAGAAAAAGAAATTTATCCGGTACAATTATGGGATTAAATAAAAAGGAGTTAATAGCTTCGGTTTTTAATGCTTTTAACCACAACTGTACCATTGAAGAAATACAGGAATTTTCTAGTGGTCATATTAATGATACGTACTTTATCGGTACTTCTGGAGCTCACAATTTTGTATTGCAGCGTATTAATGATGAAGTATTTCATAATGTTCCGGCACTGGTCAATAACAAAGTAAAAATTAGTAAACACCTAGCTAGTCAATTTCCAAAACTCACTGCCAAAGAAAAATATAGACATGTGCTTACTTTTCTGCCAACACGGAAAGGGGCTTATTTTTATCAGGATGCTTTTGATAATTATTGGAATTTAACCTATTACATCAAAGACAGTATTTCTTACGATACCGTTACCGATAAAGAAATTGCCTACGAGGGAGGAAAGTTATTCGGTAAATTTATTAGTCAGACCAGCGATTTTGATGCCGGCCAGCTAGTAGAAATTATTCCTGGCTTTCACGATGTTCCTAAAAGATTAATACAATTTGAAAAAGCAAGAGATAAGGCTTGTACGGAACGCTTAGAAAAGGCAGTTTCGCAAATCGAATGTGTGCATTCATTGCAGACAGAAATGGTAATTTTACAGCAATTAAAAGATGAAGGTAAAATACCTACTAGGGTAACACATAATGATACCAAAATTTCTAATGCCCTTTTCGATAGAAATAATAAAGGTTTGTGTGTTATTGATACCGATACAGTAATGCCCGGTATCGTTCATAATGATTTTGGTGATGCCATTAGAACGATCTGTAATACTGCGGAAGAAGATGAGAAGGATTTGAGCCTGGTCAAATTCAATGTGAAATATTATGAGGCCTACCTTAAGGGCTTTTTAGAGGAATTACAGCACTCATTATCTGATTTAGAAATCGAATTTTTACCATTAGGGGCAAAAACGATAATCTTTATCATGGGATTACGATTTTTGACTGATTATCTGGCAGGTGATGTGTACTACAAAACTTCTTATGCTGAGCACAATCTCGATCGTGCAAAAAACCAGTTTAAACTTATCGAAAGCTTTGAGGATCAATACCCAGATATCCTAAAACTTAGCAAATCTATATTGAAATCAAAACGATTATAGAACTCTGTAATTAAGCCTAGTGACGGGTAATTATAGTTTAAAAATCTTTTTGAAAAAATAGTATTAGCATTTTTTACGATTTTTCATGTATAGATATATGTAGAGGAATTATGTTTTCAAACATGACGAAAAATACTTTGTAGTCGAACCTATTAAAAAATTAAACTTTAACATAAATTAATTATGTGCTCGAACACATAATTAATATTAATTTATTAGATTAGTAAAATATTAACAAATAAAAGAAGCTAGCATAGCTTTTTTAAATTGGAGAATAAGTTTATCTGTTATGGACGGACTCCGGTTTAAGTTTTAAAAATAGAGCGGAACACATCGCCAAATCCACAATCAAAATGATATTCTTATGGTATAAATACAAATACTATTGATGCTTTAGATCTAAATAAAATTTTTTAATTAAAAGTGTGCTCGAGAACACTTTTAATTGTCTTGCTCCTAAAGTGATTTCTAAATTTCTTATACGGATATAGGCAGAGAAAAATCAAACTATTGGCCTTTCCCGTTTTTATAAGCTCATTTGGAAAAACTTTTGTCTAGATATCTACACCCAGCTAATGAAATTTAAGAATTAAAACAACTATAAGCCCCAGATAACATGATGTACAAAATCACTCAATCAATTAAACAGCGTAAATTATGATTAAACTTTTAAGCAATTTGTTTTTCGCTTTGTTTCTAGTAGGTGCTGCCTTCTCGCAAAACGAAATAACGGGTGTGGTGACCGATTCAGATTCAGGATCACCAATTCCCGGAGTTACTGTCCAGGTTAAGGGCACTTCTATAGGGGCGGTGACCGATTTTGATGGAAATTATAACATAATGGGAGATGTTGGTGAGGTACTGGTGTTCAGTTATCTCGGCTTTTCTCCCAAAGAAGTTACTATTTCTAATGATCGTATTATTAATGTAAATCTGCAGCCATCTACTTCAGAACTTGATGAGATCCTTGTAGTAGGATATACCGAGCAAAAGAAATCAAGTATAACTTCGGCTGTTTCTGAAGTGACATCAGATGAACTTACGGATGTCACTACTTCAGATGTTTCAACCATGTTACAGGGTAAAGCTGCCGGAGTTCAGGTGGTTCAGGGGTCAGGGCAACCAGGATCCTTGCCTTCAGTACGTATTCGGGGACTTACTTCTATAAATGGAGGTACTAATCCATTATGGGTGGTTGATGGCGTAATTGTTCACGGCACGCCCAACCTAAATCCAAATGAGGTAGAAAGTATTTCGGTATTAAAAGATGCTTCAGCGACAGCATTGTATGGTTCTCGAGGAGCAAATGGGGTAGTGGTGGTTACTACAAAACAAGCCAGGCTGGATCAAAATACGCTTAGAGTTTCTTCAAGGCTAGGGTATAGCTATTTCAATAATGGAAATTTTGAAACGATGAATTCCAGGCAGTTGTATGATTATTACCAGTCTTTTGGTAATCCTAACAACATTCCCGAAGGAGTAGATGAGGGCGTGTTAAGTAATGACTATGACTGGTTTGAAAATGGGACACAAACCGGTGTGATTCAGGATCACAATCTAAGTTTTACAGGAGGAAATGACAAATCAAAAACATTTTTATCATTAGGATATTATAATGAAACCGGCACACTAAAGGGCTATAAATATGATCGGGTAAGTGCGCGTCTTAATCATGACTATAAGGTGGGAGATAAACTTACCTTAAAACCAAAAGTAGCGGTAAATTACAATAAACGCAACAATAGACAACATTCACTATACGCCTTATATACCTATATGCCATGGGATCTTCCTACAGATGAGGAAGGCGAGATTATCAATCCACAGAATTTGCAAAACACGCAGGTTTGGTATGGCCGGGATAATGCTAACTATCTGTACAATCTACAATTTGACTATAGTAATAGTAGAGAATTTAACCTGTTTTCAAATATGGATTTGGAATACCAGATCCTGCCTGATCTCAAGTTCATTTCAACAAATAGTGTGACATTTTACTATGCCGATGGTATGAGCTATACCGATCCAAAATCTACGGCCGGTCTTGCTAATAATGGTCAGTTGTATAAATATAGTAACAAACGTATTACCAACTTCACCAATCAAATGCTCAAGTATTCAAAGGACTTTGGGGCTCATCGACTTAACGCGCTTCTGGCTTATGAATATCAGGATTATAAATACACTTCTAATGGTGCAACCGGTTATGGAATCGTCTCGGGTACCAGTATTCTTGACAATGCCGCAACTCCAGGAGCGGTATCCGGAACAACCAATGATTCAGCTCTTCAATCGGTATTATTTAATGCAGACTACGGGTATGACAATCGATACTTAGCCCAATTTTCTGTTCGTAGAGACGGAGCTTCAAATTTTGGTAAGGATAATCAATATGGAACCTTTTATTCTGGAAGCCTGGGATGGAATATTCATAATGAAAGTTTTTTTAATATCGAAACTATCGATCAATTAAAACTTAGAGCCAGTTATGGTGCGGTAGGGAACAGGCCTGCAGCATTATATCCTCAATATGATTTATATAGTCTGCAGAGTACCTATAACGGTCTTCCTGCTCCTTCACCATATCAATATGGTAATGATGACTTAGCCTGGGAAATATCTTATCAAACCAATATTGGTATAGATACGCGATTCTATGATCGGATAGCTTTGTCGTTGGAGTATTATAATAAAGATACCTCAGATTTACTATACTATGTGAGTCTGCCATCAACCAGCGGGTATAATGGCTATTATGAAAATATTGGAGGGGTGGTGAATAAAGGTTTTGAAGCCAATCTTTCAGTAACTATTTTTCCCCATACTCAAAATGGATTTGGTTGGACACTTACCGGGAATATGGGAACAAACAGCAATGAGGTAACCGAGTTATTTGAAGATGCAGATATAGATCGGGGCACTAAGTTATCTAGAGTAGGAGAGGACTATAATACATGGTTTATGCGTAAATGGCTGGGAGTAGATCCAGATACGGGTAGCCCACTTTGGGAGGTAGTAGACCCAGAGAACGGCGAGCGCAGCGAAACTACAGACTATAATGCAGCAACCAAACAGATCGTAGGAACATCTACTCCCGATTTTTATGGCGGTTTTAGTTCAATGATGCATTATAAAGGTTTTTCCCTTAGCGCCAACTTCAATTTCTCAAAAGGAGGCTACATTTATCACTCGAGTAGGGAATTGTATGATGCAGATGGGGCCTACCCAACCTATAACCAACAAGTGTTACAAGACGGCTGGAGCAGATGGGAAGAGCCTGGCGATATGGCCACTCACCCTCAGGCACTTTATGGAGGGAATAACCTTTCTAACAAAACCTCTTCGAGATATCTGGAGGATGCAAGTTACTTAAGAATGCGAAACATCCGTTTGGGGTACAGCTTTCCAAAAGTATGGTTAAACAATCTCAAACTGGGCAGTTTTGAGCTGTATATCACCGGAGATAATTTGCTTACCCTTACAGATTTTTCAGGTACAGATCCTGAAGTAGGGATCGATGGCTATGCTAGTTCCCAGTATCCAGTTTCAAAACGTTTAGCCTTTGGACTAAACGTGTCATTTTAATCTAAAAAACCAATAAAATGAAAAATATACTATTACTTCTATTCATCAGTCTGACTCTTATGAGTTGTGAGGTTGAAAGATTTCCCTACGATTCAATTGCCTCAGAAGAATTATTATCCGGAGAGGGAGGGATAGCCGCAGCAACGCTGGGAAATTATGCCATTTTAAAAGGTGATGCCGACGGAAACGGCTTTGCTTCTCAATTTCATCGAATAGCAGAATACCCGGGGGATAACGTTGCCTTGAGTGGTACTACAACAGATGCATTATTTTTTACGTATAATTACAATAATTTAGCAACCAGCGGTCGTGTAAATAATTTTTGGACCTCAGGATATCAGGCTATTGTGGGATGTAATAAAATGATAGCGCTTACTACTGAAGGAGAGTCTGAAGAAACAGATCAGCTCATTGGAGAAAATTATTATTTAAGAGCTTATGCCTATTTTGAACTGGTAAATGTTTTTGGAAGACCTTATAACCAGGGACGGGATAATTTAGGGGTACCTTTAAAATTGAGCTCGCAAATAGATGATCTACCAGATCGAAACACCGTAGGGGAGGTATACGATCAGGTGTTGGCCGATCTGTTAAAGGCTGAATCTTTAATGAGTGTAAATAAATCTAATAGCTATGCCACAAAGGAAGCAGCTCAGGCGCTGTTGTCCAGAGTTTGTATATGGAAGAAAATCAAAAATCTATTGATTACGCCAATAAAGTGATTTCTTCGGGTAGATATAATTTGCTTTCTACAGATCAACTTCCTGATTATACCAGGCTCAATCCAGATGATAATCCCGAAACTATTTTTTGTTTCAAATTCTTAGAAGAATCAGATTATAATCATGGATATTATACAGTGGGGTCACTTTATGCAAATATACTTGGCAGCGGATGGGGAGAAATGTACGCATCAAGTGATTTTCTTAACCTGTTACGAAAAAATCCTTCAGATAAAAGATTAGAATTTATTGATCCGCAATATCTTACTGATGATAATGGAGATCGAATTCCAGCAGTGTATTGGATAAATGAAAATTATCAATATGTATTTAAAAGAACTTTTGAGCAGGGAGGTAAGACTTATTTTTCAGACAATGGAACAGATTATTTAGTTTCTGATGAAGAAAACGGGTCGCAAACACTGTATTTTTATACCACAACATCTGGTAGTAAGCAATATGTAATTAAGGATTACGATATGGTAAAACGTAATGGATATCCTAAATTTTTTATTCTGAAATGTTCATTGCAGGATGACGTACCTCAATTATGGTCTCCGGTAGTATCGCGTTTAGCAGAGATGTACTTAAACCGAGCTGAAGCATATGCGAAATTGAATCAGGTTGGGAATGCACTGGATGATGTAAATGTGATACGTACCCGGGCAGGCATAGCAGCCTATGATGATGTATCTAACTTTCCTGACGGGATGAATATTCTGGATGTGGTTTTACAAGAGCGCAGGATGGAACTTGCTTATGAAGGCCATCGTAAATTTGATGTTTTTCGTAATGGACGAACAATGAACAGACGTTACCCCGGTACACATTTAAATGGAAACAACCCTCGTTTTGAAATTCCGGCCAGCGCTAATCGGGTTATTGAGTATATCCCGGAAGCGCAAATAAATGTTCAACCAAGTTTGATACAAAATGACTGATTTTTATAGGCATAAACAGATTTTTTCATTTAACAGCCTTTATTGTTTAATCCTTAGTTTTCTTGTGTTTAGCTGTAATCAAAGCGATAAGGAAAATAAAGATTATGAAGAAATTGTATATAATTTTACCACCCGTATTCCTGCCGGAGGGAATTCCTGGATAAAAAATAGTCCGGAGAAAACGAAGGCTCTGGTTTTTGATACCGGAATTCATAATTGGACATCTAAAGATGATATTCTCCAAACTTATTTCGCTACCTCGCAAAGTGGAAATTTACAGATAGGCTTATCTGTTAAAGTTCCCGAAGGTCTAACAGATCTTCAGGTTCTTTTAGATGGGAATGTACGGGAATTAAAATTATCCAACGCTACCTATAAAGATATTGGGGTTGCTGAGTTTGAAGAGGTAGCTTCGGGTTATCACACTTTAGAACTAAAGGCAAAGCACAAAACAGGTAATTATGTTGCAGACGTACAGGAAATTTTATTGGGAGGACGTGTTGCTTCCTCTGAGATAACTTTTATAAAAGAGAGCGAAAACTTTTATTTTGGACGTCGTGGTCCTTCGGATCATTTAAATTTTACCATTCCAGAAGACAAGGAGTTACTTTATTTCTATAGTGAAATAGAAGTTCCGCAAGGGCAGGATAAAATAGGTTCTTATTTTATGGCCGATGGTTTTAATTATGGATATTTTGGCATTCAGGTAAACAGCGAAAAAGAGCGTAGGGTAATTTTTTCGGTATGGAGCCCTTATGTAACCGATGATCCTTCACAAATTCCCGAAGATCAGCGTATAATTCTTTTAAAAAAGGGAGAAGCTGTAAATGCCGGGGAGTTTGGAAATGAAGGTTCTGGTGGTCATAGCCATTTGGTATACGACTGGCGTGCAGGAAGTACCTATAAATTCTTGCTTAAAGGAGAACCTTCGGTAAAGGGTTCTTCAGACTATACCGCATATTTTTATGCACCAGAATTAGGAGAATGGCAGCTTATCGCTTCTTTTAGAAGGCCGCAGACCAGTAGTTATTTAAAAGGTTTTTATTCTTTCTTAGAAAACTTCAACCCTAATACAGGTAATCAGGAACGTAAAGGGTTTTATAAAAACCAATGGGTTTATGATACTACTGGGGCCTGGACAGAGATCACCGAAGCCACCTTTACGGTAGATGCTACTGCAAAAGCAGGTAGAAGATTGGATTATGGAGGTGGGAGTGAAGACTATGGCTTCTATCTAAAGAATTGTGGTTTTTTTAATTCTGAAGTTACACCCGGAACTGTTTTTAAAAGAGTCCCAAGTTATAAGGAACCAAGTATTGATTTAAATCAATTTGATGAAATCATAAACAACTAAACATCTATTTTTTTAAAATATTAAGGAATGAAGTCAAGAAGAAATTTTATCAAGAGATCGGCAGTAATAGGGGCAGGGATTAGCCTTGCCCCAACCCTGGTATTTCCTTTTAATCCTAAACCGGCAACAGATCGTTTAAAAATAGCGTTTATAGGTGTTGGGCTAAGAGGAACCAATCATCTTAACAATGCAATTCACCGTAAGGATACTGAGATTACCGCAATTTGTGATATCGATCCTAAACGTATCGATATTGCTCTGGAACTACTTAAAAAAGACGGGCGTAAAAAACCGATGGTTTTTGGTAAAGACGAGAATGATTATCTTAACCTTTTGGATGCTCCCGATGTAGACGCAGTCATAATTGCGACACCCTGGTTATGGCATACCAAAATGGCTGTAGCCGCAATGAAAGCAGGGGTTTATGCCGGACTTGAAGTTTCGGCTTCTCAAACTATAGAAGAATGTTGGGATTTAGTAAATACACACGAGGCTACTGGTACCCATATGATGTTTTTGGAGAATGTAAATTTTAGAAGAGATGTGATGGCAGTACTCCATATGGTTAAGCAAAATGTATTTGGTGAAATGCTTCATTATCGTTGTGGATATCAACACGATTTAAGAGAAGTAAAATTTAATAATGGCGAGCAACCCTATGGCGGTGGTGTTGAATTTGGTGAAAAAGGGCTTTCAGAAGCACGTTGGAGAACAAAACATTCTGTTTTACGAAATGGAGATACCTATCCTACGCATGGGGTTGGCCCCATCGCAGCAATGGCCGATATTAACAGGGGAAACCGCTTTACCAGCATGACCGCAAATGCTACAAAAGCCGTAGGATTGCATAAATATGTGGTGGATCATGGCGGGGAAGATCATCCCAATGCTAAAATCAAATTTAAACAGGGAGATGTGATTACCTCTATGATTGAATGTGCCAATGGGGAGACAATAATAGTTACACACGATACCAATCTACCACGTCCATATTCATTGGGCTTTAGAGTGCAGGGAGCAAACGGACTTTGGGAAAAAGACGGTGACCGTATCTATGTGGAAGGACAATCGGAACCACACCAGTGGGATAATTCTGCCGAATGGCTTAAAAAGTATGATCATCCAATATGGCAAAAGTATGGAGAAGAAGCTACCGGCGCCGGTCACGGAGGGATGGATTATTTTGTGATGAAATCCTTTGTTGAGTCGGCATTAGCAAATGTGGCTCCTCCTATCGATGCTTATGATGCTGCGGCCTGGAGTGCCATAACCCCGCTATCAGAGGCGTCTATAGAGAATAATGGAGAACCTCAGGAATTCCCGGATTTTACGCGTGGTCAATGGGTCGCCAGAGCACCTTACGACTGGATGAAAGATGAATATGGTAAATAATAGAACTTTTCCCAATTGAGATAAATCGGTTGGGAATTTTTTTATCAGATTTCTAAGTTATAGGAATGTCTGGGAAGAATCAGGAGCATTAGGCTGAATTTGATCGGTATGATCGCAATCGTAACAGCACTATATTTTAATGATTACAAATAAATAATTTGCTAAAAATTTATAAATGGTTTATTATAAAAATATTACCTTGATGGAGAGAGCGATTTAAATTCAAGCGAATTTCTATTTTAAGATTTTATATACTATCTTAGTTTTTATTGTTATGTAGTTTTTTGAACTTTTTACTTAATTGTTTCAGCCATTAGGAGTATTTGTTTATTGATCATGTCTGCATTTTTCTTCTTGGTAATTATGGAACCGTGATTAGCATTAATAATAAATTGTTTCCCATTTTTGGAAAGTTCTTTCAATTCTTTTTGCATTTTGAACCATAATTCAATTTGTTTATCTGGGTCTATGCCTTGGTTTCTATATTTTTCCTTTTGAGATTCCTCATATTGTTCAGTTGCAGTAAAAACCAATATCGGTAAAGAATCTAAACTTTTGGTTTGACCAGCTCTCTTAAGAATCATATTATTAATGTTATTTTCTTTGATATACCTATGGAATACTTTCCCGGAATACGCCGTAAGATTATGCGAACGTGTATGGAGTGCCTTTGGTAAACCATCATTATTAGGTTCCGATTTAAATAATGTATTAAAAGCTCCAACAATTCCCATATCTGCAAGTATAGCCATGGTTTTTACAATGATTATTTGACTATCACTAAATAACTCGTTCTGCGCCAATCGCTTCCATTGTTCAGGGTGACTCGAATCCAAGAAAACCATTCCCTTTACTTCATTAGGATACAGGTCTCGGAATATTAGATTATAAGGACCACCCATAGAATGACCTGCTAATATATAAGGTGGTTTTTCGCCACTTTTTTCAAGTAATCGATGCAATTGCTTGGCATAAAATTCTGAAGTAATACTGTCTTTACTTGATTCACTAAACCATTTTCCTTCTCGATCATAACGAATGACTCTCATATTTTTATTTAATCCTTCCGCAATCCAATGCAACATATCGGTATTACTGCCTGCACCTGCTTCAAGAATAAGACTTGGTAAATCATTTTTTTGGCCTTCCGCTCTTATATGCAGTTTAGTTCCATTAATGTCAACTAACTCTCCCGGTGGGACTGGTTTTGAACTAAATAATCGAAAGCATAAACCGCATATTAATAGAAGAAGAATAAAACCGGCCAAAATTTTACCAATCCATTTGAAAATTTTAAGAATGAATCGTAGTGTAGTTTTCATAAATTTTTAAAATTCTAAGTACAAAAATATCTAATGATAAGTAGTCTATATTGCGATTTTTCTGTTACCGTTTAATTGTACAGTAATATTCTCAAAAACCACAAAGAATACAAAATTTTAATGATTTGTAAATTCCTTTTTAATTTTTATGTTTTATAAAGCTCATAAAAATCTGTGTCAAATTTGTTTAATGGGTTCTAATTATAAGTACTAAACACTTTAAGATAATCATTTGGATGCTTGAAGATTTTTTCACTTTCACTTTCAAATGCATTATTCGCTCTTTCGGTCAAGTCTACAAATTTTGTAGATCCAACGAGTTTTATTGGTTCTGATAAATGTTTGTAAAATTATCTGCTAAATGGCCTAAAAAACAGAGTGGTGATTTATAGTCAAAAAAATCAGTCATCAAGGTTCCACCATTGAAATTTGCAAAATGATGTTCGTGTTTATCTTCCGAAAACGCTCCCTCCACCATTTGGTCAGCAAAGTAATTTGGTCGTTCAAATTCGGTTATTTTAGAAGTTAGTTTTTGGTACACTCCAAAATGTTTTGCTCGCCACGTGACGCTTTCCTTCAGTCTGATTAATCAGCTTCGCTTGCCTGCAATTGCAGTTTTATTAGTGTGTTCAGTCTATATTTTATGCATATCAATGCTACGAGAAAGGTCGAAAACTGTTTCCTTATTAGCTTTAATTTCAGTTCTTAATAGAATTCTCGGCATTTAGTTTTAGGGTGGATGCTAATGTTGTTATGAAAAATAACCTATAACCTTTCGGTTATTCATAAAGATCAATGCGCTTTAAGCTTTGATGATTGCCTTTTTTGGTAAGTTTTATTCTTTATTTCTTTCTAACCATTCTAATCTTTTCATGTCGGGCAAATGCTTTATACTAAAATCTTCAAATATAGCTTTGAATCCCTCTCCATCCGGGCTTGCGGCCATCATACCAACCTTAACAGGAACATTATTTTTTAGGTAGCTCAGGTTACTCATCGTATAATTTTTTCCATCGAGGGAATAGAATATTTCAACAGCATCTAATCGCCGGATAACTTTAATCCATACCGAAGCTGGTTGTTCTGACAACTGAATGACACTCCAACTACTTTTAGTATCGGTAACGACGGTGCTGAAGTTATATTGGCCGTCAACATATTCAATTCCCGTCTTTATCCAATGTTCTTCGTCAACTCTTAGCATCATACCCATTTGGTCAAAGCGAGTTGTATACTCTCCTGTTATTTTTAGGTTTGCCTCAAACTCTCCACCTCTTGTTGTGTAATAAAATGGTCCATCATCGACTGTAAAACCATAGTGAGTTTCACGCCAATAGTCCGATTGGGGGGTCACAAACATTTCTAATTTATCCTCTGATACTTGCCACGAAGCTGGTTCATTAAGCCAGTTCATAGTTTTTAAATTTTGAGAAGAAGCAGTTGTTGCTATCATAAGTAGTAAGGGTAAAACAATACTCTTTTTCATTTTATGCTCTTAATAATTGTTAAGGGTAGTTTGTCTCAAAACTACCTGATGATATCTTAAAAATAGTTGAAATTAGGATTCCAAACAAAATTTATATTGATTTCCGTATTCCGGTTGATTTGCTATAGATTAGTCTTTATAAATTATAAGCCAGTGCGATGGGTACAGGTGAAGCGATCCAATAATAAAATTAATATATCAATCTACCTTTTGTGCAACTTTGTCGCCTCTAAGCTTAAAAAGACCAATAGAGAAAAAGTAAAAAGCTTGTACTAATTTCTAAAGATCATATAGGGCTAAATCAGGTTTTCCATACGATGAAAATTATATATCGAATTTAGGATAAAATGTTTGGAAGCTAGCTTAATTCGTTGTTGAACTAAATAAAAGTAGCCGGAAGAGTTCTAAATCAGTATTCACTCCTTTTGGTATTGTGTAATTAATTCATTGTAAGTTTTAAAAATAGTCCCACATTGAAAGTGCCTGTTATGTTGTATCTGAATTTGATTAGCTCTCTTGTAAATCAAATCTTCAGTTGATCTTCCCGAGAAAAGGCAGTAAACTGAATGATCTTTGTGATAAGGCACAGGATGCTGTTTTTCATGTTGTTACAAATATTCAAGATAACCATGCCGATAAAAAGAATGCTCTTCTATAGACGGTTTTTTACCTGAAGCTTTATTTATCATCATAGACTTTTCATTTATTCCCATAATCAAAAGATTAGAGCAATATATCTCTGACTACTCCTAAGCAAAATGATTAGTTTTATAATCTATATGTGCTAAGCAAAGAATAATATGCAATTGGAAAATCACATTTCCATATTGATCTGTCGCCCCTCTTTTTTAGCTTTTTTATCCATTTGTGCGCCAAAGGCCATTCCGATGACCATGCCTATGGGAAGTCCAATTCCTAAAAAGGCCATATTATCTAAAGCAAAACCGAAAACAACCCCTAAAGGAAGTCCAAAAGCCGACATACCCAGTACTAGCCAGATCTTTCTATAGTAATTTTTAGGAACTAATTTTTGCTCTTTTTCAAGAACCTGAATCATTTTAAACTGACTTTTCCTAATTTGAGAATTGAGTTTCTTAAGCGATGCGGCGTTAATTTTGTCAATTTCAATATTTAATTTTTCAATTACTATCTCGGTAAGATCCTGCTGCTTTAGTACCTCAAGAAATCCCATAAATTGAGAAAAACTCCTATAAGCCTTTTTATTTTGCCCAATATCAGCCCTGGGATGTATGCTTTTTAATTCCATTAGAGAGAAATAGTAATATTCTGGAAAAATAAATCAATTATTTGATATACTTAAATTTTCGGTAATTTTCTTTCACTAACGCGGTAGTAGTTCCAGCATCAAACTCAAGATGGTTTAGGCTAATACTAAAAGGGGTTTTGCAAATACGGTCATTCAGTTTTAAAATGATCTTTTTCCAGATCCTGGTATTTTCCAGATATTTCTCCGGTCGTTTTACATAAATCAATAAAGACTTACTAGAAAGTACGGTTTTGGATTCAATAGCGGTAATATCATCCCACATTATCAATCCAACACTGCTTGCATTGGTGTGATCCACAATTCCTTTACGATTTATAGTAAGTGCGGTTTGTTTTTTATTCCGCAGCGAAAATAAATAGCCGGTAATTCCACCGAAAAATAGCAAGCTAAAAATAGTCGCAGCGCGAACAAATGTGGGAACTAAAGAATTTGCCGCTTTTGCATAAAGATCGGCATTGATAAAAATAAGAATCGAAGTAATAACAAAAAACAATCCTATGATAATTAGGTTATTTTGTTTTTTTATATCCGGTGATATGGAAATGGATTCTATAGGTATCATAAAAACTAATTTTATACTATAAATTTAATCTAATTTTTAAGCAACTGCAATTTTTGTTGCATCTTGGCTTTAATGGCATTTTGTAACTCCTGTAACTGGTTTTTTAGCATATGTTCGATTGTTGAAACCTGTAGATAAACGCGTTGAACATGCGATTTGGATTTCGAAATTTTTTCCTGAACGATAAAATCGAAAATAAGTCCGTCAAAAATATAATCACCAAAGCTGTCGAAATCACCAATATCAATACTTTCATTAAGTTGCGTGGGTAGGACAACATCCCGTAATTCGCGGGAAAGATTATCAAGATAAAATTGCGCTTTAGAAATACCTAATCTCGCCTCATCGATCTTCCCATGTTTTATAGAGGTCACGAGTAAACCGCCACCAATCATATCAAAAGTTCCCCAGCTTTCCGCCGATTGTAGTTGATTAAAGGTTTCATTTAAATAATGCAGTGCAGGCTCGGCTTCTTGCAAGACTTCTTCAATTTCCTGGATGTGTAAGGCTGCAGCGTTAATATCATCGATTACACCTTGTAAGTTTTTGGAACTCTCATCTTCCAATGAAAGCAGAAATTCTTCTTTTTCCCGGAGTAAGAGCTGGTATTTTTCTTCGGAATTTTTTAGCAGGTTAATTTCAATGCGAAGTTGTTCAACAGTCCTTTTAATCAATTTAATTTCTTCGATCGCTTCTTCGTACTGTAGTTTTGCTTTTAGGTATTCCTGCCGTTCTTTTTCCTGTTTCTTGTCTTTATTCCCTAAAATGCTATAAAAAAGAGCAGTAAGGTTGAGCTTATCGAGTTGTTCTACATCGTGATATTCTTTTTCCAATACTTGCTTTAATTGGACACTACGCTCTTCTTTACTTTTTAATCGTGAATTAGCTTCCTGAGATTGGGACCGTAATTTATATAATTTCGAGATTAATAATTGTTGTTTTTGAAATTCTTCCTCTTTTGGAAATGGCATAGATTAAAATTTTAGAAAAAAGAGCTTCTTTTTAATGATAAGTGGCAATTTAAGCGAAAATGTTACAAGAAAAGTTAGTATTTAAAAGGCCTGACTGTGCGTTGAAAAGCGATCAATAAACGATTAATGCCTTCTACTTTTTGAAGATTGAAGACTTCGAAATTCGGGTTGTTTTCAAAAAAGTCAGTAACTTTTTTTGTTCTATCCGCGGCATCGCTACGAAAACCTAAATTAAATAAGAGGCTATTTTGGCAAATGTTGCTGAGCTGTAAACAAAATTTTTCAGAAAGAAAAATAGTAGGTATTTCTGTATCAATAAATAAATCTATAATGATAAGATCGTACTGTTGCTTACTATGTTCAACGAAATGGAAAGCATCTTCCTGATGGATTTTTAAATTTTTTATAGCTGAAAGATCAAATTCGGTTTTGGCTATATCAATGATCTTTTGATCGATTTCTACCGCTTGTATGCTGCCGTAGAAATTAAATTTTTCCTGAAGTGATTTTACAACGCTCCCGCCACCAAGACCTAAAATTAAAACAGAATCGATTTGCGAAAAATCAATACGCTTCAGTCCGTTTTCCAGTACATGTTGAAGCGTGCCGTACGAATAGTTTGCGTTTTTGGTATCTAATACTTTTTTGCCGTCTATCCATGTAATTTCCAGTTTTCCACTGAAATCCGAATCTACTTTTTTGGTGATGGGCCACAGGTAGCTTAAGATTTTTTTGGGTTTAGCGGATAATCCAAATGCCATGCTCTTTGCTTTGCTTTTAAATAAGTTCAATTTTTTATTTAGTATATCAGAGTTCAGCCCCGGCCTAGTTGATTCCAAATTATTTTTCTTTTTAACACCACCGTGTTCAATTAGTTTGGCAAGACCAATGGCCACTAATACTGCGATACATGCGGTAGTTCCCAAAGCACCGCCAAAACCCTTAAAGAATTCACCTGTATTTAAATAAATAAGGCTAAAAATCAATCCTGAAATCGCCACATAGATCCATTTGGAAATAATGTTGATAGATACCATTCCTACAAAAGAAGATCCAATAAATACTAACGGAATTTGCCTGCTAAGATATGCCGGAAGCACATGTGGAAAGCAATAAAAAAACAATCCCACCAGTAACGAGGGCAGGGCAGAGGCCCTAACTGCTCCTTTAGCTTTATGGTTATTAATAAACCAGGTGAGTAAGGCGCCCATAATCCCGGTAAAAATTAGAATACTTGTTTCCATTACAATAAAAGATATACGATCAGTGAAGATAAGGCCACACCGCCAAAGGCGATAGTCCCTAACTTTCCACCAAAACCGTTAAATACATTTTTTGCAGTAATGAATAATGCGCCCGTTAAAAATGCACTAAAAATTATAAAAGTATAACCAGAAGATACCGCAGGCGCCGTCATCCCCACAAAAGCACCGCAATAAGCAGGAACGGGTACTCTTTTCATCCATGCCGCTTTTTTAAATATAGCAGGTAAGTAGGAAGCCAGTGTACCGGTAAAGCCAGCGGCGATTACAGCACCAAATTTAAGATCTACGCTTATAAAATAGGTAAGTAAAGCACCCAGGCTCACATAAATAATATCTTGAAGATCATCTAAAAAATGAGCTTCTTCCTGTGTGTTTTTATGATAGTACGCATAGGTGATTAACGCGGTAGATATCATGATCCCTGCTATGAGCCATACATTGTTTATTTTTTCAAATAATATGGATAATAGAAAAGCCAGATGACATCCAATAAACAAAAAGAAGGCAATTACTCTAAAAATCCTGATCAAAACTAAGTTTTTGGCAAAGATAAGATCTCCGTATTAATGGCATAAAACCAGGTACATTTAATAGGGCTTAAGCCGCAAATTTATTATTAAACTTTTTGGCTTCCTGAAGCAGGTAGATACTATAAATTAAACTCCCAATGATAACAAGTTTAAAAATAATGCCACGCATTGCCAGATCTGGATCATATAGAAAATTGGCGGCATATAATCCTAGAATAGCGCATAGCGGAAAAATAGTAAAGAACATAGGACTTCTTTTTAGTAATAATGCGCACATAATAAAGCCTAAAGCAAGAATCACATTTATGGAAATCGCAAAAATATCGATTTCCATATCTGGAGAAATAAAAGGAGCGGTGATAAACAAAAAATTATAAGCAGCAATAAGAAATAAGATTTTCCGACTACGGGTTATAGCATTTTCGGCATCATGCACGATACTTTTTTTATTGATAAATAGTCCAATATGTTTAGATTTTTCCTGCTCGCTGCCTGTAAAAGGGAACATGCAATTTTTACAATTTGAAAGATTTGCTTCCTGAGGCTTTTTACAGGCAGGACATTGTATAGATGACATAGTTTGATAATTGATTGTCTTTTATGATCTAAACTAAAGAAGAAAATGCCGACAGCTCTTGTTTATCGCCCTACTCGATAAACGTCCCCGTCAGCATTCCTATTGCAAATTTAGTAGTGTGGCTTGATAATTCTATACGGTTTTCCGTAAAAATTACAGTCGTAAGTGTTAATTTTTATCTTTTAATTTTTAGTTTTTTATGAGTTATTCTATAAAATTAATGCCTATGCGTAAGCAAAGCTCTAGAAGATCCCATTTTATTAAAAGCATAATTTTGTTGTTAGTTACTAAGAATATTATTCTGAAATATTTTTTAAAACCTCCCTTTTTAATTTAGCCTCTTTGTTAAGTAAGCCTTCTACGTCTTGATTGAGCTTTTTACTATACTCACTTTGCAAATAATTTTGATAAACTTCAGGATTTCTCCATCGTTCAATTACGATAAACTTATTGGGATCTTCAGCATTCTGATAAATATTATATCCTAAATTTCCTTCCGTATCTCGTGCTTTTGGGATGGCTTTGCTCATGGCTTCAATAAATGCGGTTGTGGCAGTAGGCTGTACTGTAAACCAGGTTATAATATTTTGCGTGTTTTCCTCAGGACTAAGGATTTCAGTATCCGCAGCAGGAATTTCAGGAATTTCCTTAAGTATGGTTTCTTCTGATAAATGCATGGTTGCTGCAGGCGAAATGGCATCTGTAGACCTGGCATATACGCTTTTTTTATGCTCTTCCCAGGCCGCTTTATTTTTAAAACGTTCGAGAAGGTATACCGTATAATCACCATCTTTCCCAAATAATGTAAACGAAATATTGCCATCTTCTTTTCTGGATTGTTCAATATTAATACGCATTAAAGCTAAATAACTATCGTAAGCAGCTTCCCTTACAGGCAATTTTACCAATTTCTGAAAACTTTCCTGTTCCTGTGCGTTTATAAAATGATGAGAACCAATAAGTAACCCTATACATACTAAAGTTTTGATAAGTGGTTTTTTCATATTCCAGGTATTAAAAATCGTTTCTTTTAAGATAACATTAAAAAGAAAAAAGCTTTTAAAGCTATATTAATAAATGGAAAACATCATGTAAAGCGGTGCAATTTTCAATTTTTGAAAAAGAAAAGTTTAAAAGATGAAACTAAAGAGTATTCCAATTTTTTGAAAATGGAAGTCAATGTTCGCGATTCTGTAGGAATAAAATTTAAACTATTGGTTTTAAATTTTTTAGGCCTCAAAGTTCATTTTATCGGTAAAAATATGAATTTCATCGCCTATTGATAATAAAACTTAAACTTAAGTTAAAGTTTTAAAATTAAGATTTGAACCTCAGTTTGTTAAGTTTTATTCTCGTTTTTAACAATAAAATTACGCAACTCATTTGCCCGTTATCCATCTATACTACGAAACCAAAAACCAATTTGTTAATCTAAAAATTGAAAATTAAAATGAAGAAATTTGGTGTTTTATTGTTTGCCTT
The DNA here is from genome assembly GCF_056859415.1 of Zunongwangia sp. L-65. Lineage (NCBI taxonomy): Bacteria > Pseudomonadati > Bacteroidota > Flavobacteriia > Flavobacteriales > Flavobacteriaceae > Zunongwangia > Zunongwangia sp. L-65. The sequence continues at coordinate 61,255 of NZ_JBSXOK010000082.1, read as the reverse complement.
TTTAGGCCTTGTATCATGTAGCGACGATGATGATGCAAATGTAGATCCGCCTTTTGAGGGGCAATCAAAATCTTATGATCTAACAGAAGTAGGAGAATCTGGGGTATCTGGAACTGCAACTTTTGATGAAAACGAAGATGGATCTGTTACTATCACTTTAGATCTTGATGGAACTAGCGAAGGAGTTATGCATCCTGCGCATATTCATTTTAACTCGGCCGCAGAGGGTGGAGAAATCGCTTTAAGTTTAGAGCCAGTAGATGGCGATACCGGTATAAGCGAAACTACTGTTGAAATGTTAGATGATAAAGAAACTGAAATTAGTTTTGAAGATTTAATGGATTTTGACGGATACATTAACGTGCATGCTAGCGCAGATGATTTGGAAACACTTGTTGCACAAACCGATATCGGTGGAAATGCATTAACCGGTGAGTCAGTATCTTATGATCTTGCTGAAGTTGATGTAGAAGGTGTAAGTGGTACTGCTACTTTTTACGAAAGAGAAAATGGAGAAACGCTGGTAGAATTAGACTTAGAAGGTACTACTGAAGGTAATTCTCATCCTGCACATATTCACATGGGATCTGTTGAGGATGCCCCTGGGGATATTGCCATTACCTTAACATCTGTGGATGGAGCAAGCGGAATGAGCTTCACCAACGTGGCCATGACAGACGGTACCGATGATGAAGAAGAAACAGCCGTTTCTTACGAAGATTTAATTACGTACGATGGTTACATTAATGTTCATGCCAGCGCCGATAATCTTGCGACTCTTGCAGCACAAGGTAATATTGGAGCAAATGCTACTGAATAATAGTAGACTTTAAAATTTTAGAGTGATAAGAAGCCCGGCGAAAGTCGGGCTTTTTTCTTTTTTGCTTGCTACTTTAGGGCTGCCTTAAAAGCTTTTATTTTCGTAAACTATTCAATAAATCGGCAATCACAAAACCTATAGCATTATGTCTTTCTTCAGCTTTGTCCATAAATTGTATTTTACTCCAGCCTCTTACATCACAAACGAAAAGTCCGTTTGCATCTTTTATACTCTGCCCTTTTTTATCGTAGGATACTGGGAAACTTAAAGTTTCCAATAAAGTTTTGGTTTGTTCTGGTAAGCTCATTTGTTTTTTTGACAAAATTACCTGCCCAGTACGATTAAATGTTATTTAAGTTTTAAATGAGACGGCTAATGATTAATTGAAGATTAAACTTTTTGATGATCCATTCTCTCTCGGTAATCGAAATTAAATTTACGCTCCCGTTTCTATAACTATAGTTATCTGTATGCCTTTAAACAACCAAATAATTTTTAATACCTATCTTGTAGTTTTTCCTAAGTAATTTACTAATAAAATCCTTTTGAGGAATAAGAAACCAGATTGAAGTCGAACGGTATAATCGAAGAGTATTTTTATCGTCTTATATAAAAGATTATAAAGTGAGCGCTTAAATAGATGGATAAGCAATTAAATTTCATGCTATATTTACAAGCTTTTTTTGGAGAGTTTATTTATATAATTACCTATTTTTGGAAAGGAAAATCGAACAGTTATCCAGATCAATATATAAATTTACAGCATAATTTTAAGCGAGGCAATGTGCCTATTATCCAATATAATGAGAGATCGCGATAGGATAAAATATTATACCAAATCTGAAGAACGTCTTAATGTGATCTCACATGCAATAGGCTTATTATTAAGTGTAATTGGCTTAATACTACTAATTGTCAAAGCGGGACAGTTAAGCCTTATGGCGCTAAAAGTAAGTTACTGGATTTTTGGTAGCAGTATTATCCTTCTTTATGCAGCCTCTACACTTTATCATAGCGTAAGGGAACGTAAATTGCGGTACCGTTTAAATATTCTGGATCATGCCTCAATTTATATTCTTATCGCCGGTACGTATACTCCGTTTTCTCTGGTTACCTTACAGGGAAGCGTAGGCTGGATAATATTCGGTGTTGTTTGGGCTTTAGCGATTATAGGTGTGATTTTAAAATTGTTTTTTACCGGCAGGTTTGAAACCTTAAGTACTATCATGTACGTGGCAATGGGATGGATTATTGTTTTTGCAGTAAAACCATTGATTGATAATTTATCTCAAGACGGCTTAATATGGCTTTTTACCGGCGGAATTTCTTATACCATAGGAGCGGTTATTTTTAGTATTGACAGGCTAAAATACAACCATGCCATTTTTCATGTATTTGTATTATTTGGCACTTTTTGCCATTTTCTGGCCATCTATTATCATGTAATCCCCAATGAATAAAATAGCAAACCATCTTGCACTAACTCCAAGAAGCATTTAAGTTAAAAAAATACCGGCATAGAACTTTAAAAGAACAAAGCCCTATCCCGGTGTTTCAACCCAAACACTTAAACCCTCGTTAGTCTTTTGGTCATTTCCCAAAAGAGCTATATTTTTAATCTGCTATTTTTTTCTGAATTTTTTCAATAGCGTTTTGAATACTTTTGTCTGGTTCAATAATATTATTGCTTCCCCAAAAGTCTACATCAGCAAAGCCATCAATATCGTCTACCATAACGATAGCAGGTTTTATAAATTCTTCATGATGAGGTACAATAATATTGGCAACTTCCCATTCAGTAATCGCCATTTCGCTATGTATTTTGTAACGAGAATTAAAGATCTTATGCTTCCAGTTTACCACAAACTCAAGGTCTGCTTTTCCGTAGCCATAAAACCATTTTCCATTGTTTTCGCGATAGTCTACTTGATATTGTACATTATCGGGATATACTTTTACCCCATTAGGTTTTTTACTGGTAAACATTCTACTGGCCACCTGGCGGTTATCTGTATTTAAACTATAAACAGCTTTAACCAACGTGTAACTTTTGCTGTCGATAAATAATTTGCCATAATACCAGGGTTTCTCACGTTCTATTTGTTGAAAATCGACTACATACAATGATCGCTCGCCAATTTTTGTAGGCTCAGCATATTTAAAGCTATACAGATTTAATTTATCCATATCAAATAAAAATTGAGGATATTTCATCACATCGATATACAGGGTATTAAAAGGTCCGCCCCTTAATTTTAAGGCAACTGTATCAAGACGCTTATAATCAGTGCTTTTTCTGGCTTTTAAAATTGCAATATCGTCGTCTTTATTAGAAAGATAGGGTTGCTTGTGAAGCTCGGTCACCGCTTCAGATAAAGAAATGTTACGGTTTCCTTTTTTTATGGTTTCCCGATAAAAAGCAGTCATTAAAGCTTCATCGCTCACATAATTTTCATCACGATTATGCATCATTTTTCTTACCAGATCTGTTGCGTCACCTTTGGTATAAATATTTACTTCGGCTAGTTCCTGTACGCTTTCCTGCATCGCAATAATTACATTTTCCCTTTTAAAATAATCCAGCTGAAGTTCTTTGGTTTGATAACCAAGTGCTGATATACTTATCAACGCATCTTCCATATCTGCGGGTAGTTTTAAAGAAAATTCACCATCTACATTCGATATGGTAGAAATCGTTGTTCCTTTTACATTTATATGTGCCGATTGGATTGGCTTTTCGGTCACCGAGTTTATTACCCGGCCTTTAAAAGACTGGTAAGGATCTCCAATATTTTCTGCTGGAAGGCTTTTCGCCGTAACCGGACTCACCATTAGGAAAGTCAGTAACCAAACAGAAAAACAAAAACTTAGTAGAGTAGTTGTTCTTGCTTTCATTGCTGTAAGGTTTTAATTATAACTAATATAAGTTAACTAAATATATTAATAAATACTTAATTAAAGTATTTTATAATGTTAAATTAATAACTAAAAACCTTTTTTTATAATGAATTATTAATTTTAGCCTTTTACGCTTATACTGCTATAGCCCTGTCCGTTTCTGCTAAGTATCACCTGTGTTGCTATTCGCTCCTTTAAAGAATCCACATGACTAATGATACCGATGGTTTTCGACGATTCTGCCTGTAATTTTTCTAAAGTGTCCAGAGTTTGATCTAAAGTTTCAGGATCCAGAGTGCCAAAGCCCTCGTCTATAAACAGGCTGTTGATTTCTACATTTTTAGATGCAAGATCAGATAAAGCCAGGGCCATCGATAAACTTAAGATAAAGGTCTCTCCGCCAGAAAGTGTTTTAACAGATCGTCGTTGCCCTCCCATGTGCTCATCGATTGCTACTAATCCGTCATCTTCTTCGTCCATCGGTTTGTCGATTACATAGCGATCACTAAGATCGGCCAGTCGTTTATTGGCTAAAGCAATGAGTTGGGTTAAGGTAAGATCCTGTGCAAATTCGTTAAATTTTCTGCCGGTCGCATCGCCAATTAATTCATTTAGTAATCGCCAACGCTTTATTTTTTGCTCTTTTTCTGCAATTCCTACTCTAATATTATTGAGTTGATTTAGATTCTCTTTCTGGTTTTCCAACTGCCTATAGAGTGCCTTACTGGATTCATTTATGTCGTTTAATTTCTGGCGTTTTTGGGTAAGCTGATCCTGTAATTCACCCGAGGTTTCTTCAATGTCATGACGCTGCTTTTCTTCTAATTGTTCTTGTAACAATTTTTGCGAAGTGCTTAATTGTGATAAGCTTTGCTGAAGTTTTTCGCGTTGCTCCCTAAGCTGCAAATATTCTTTTTCTGGTAGTAAATTTTCCAGAGCCTGTTGTAAATTATCATAGCCTTTTTCTTTTAAAACCACACTAAGCTGCTGTTCCAAAATCAATAATTCTGAAGTTAATTTTTGAAACCTGCTTTTTAAATTTTCCAGCTGTTCCTGCAACGACTTTTTCTGCTGAGTTAATGTGGTAAAACTGCGATGATATAAGCGATTTTTTTCCACAATATCGTCACCATCATATAAAGCTTTAAGCTTCCCTGCAATGTCCCGACCCTGTTTTATAATTTCTTTGGTTTGTTCCAGTAACGGAATCGCATTTTTAGCAATTTGCCATTGTTTTTGCTCTTTTTCCCATTTTTCAATCAGCTCTAATTGCTCACTTAACCTGGCAATGCTACTTTCCCAAACCTCATCTGTGGCAAGATCAAAATCTTTAAATTGGGTGTTAAACGCTATTCTTTTTTCTTCGGAAGTTGCTTTCCATTGCTGCTCCTCAATCTCCAGTGTTTTTAATCGCTGCTGAAAATTTTCAAAATTCGCCTGAATTTTAGCTAATTGCGATGAATTCAACTGCAATTCTTTTTGAAGTTGTGTAATTTTTTCTTCTAAAAGATTATCTTTTTCTGGGGCATGATCTGCAAAAGGATGATGTTTGGCGCCGCAAAGCGGGCAGGGCTCATTGTCAATTAAATTATGACGTAAATCTTCTAATCTCGCCTCTAGTAACTTATTTTTTTGCTGTAACTGTAAGTTTTCGAGGTCTTTTTGCTGAAACTGAACTTTGGTGTCTAAGTCTTTGATTTGCTGCGGTAGTGCTTCACTTTGCTTTTTAATAGTTGTTTTTTCTGAAGCGATTTTTTTTAATTCTCTGTCGCTTTCATCGATTTTCGAATTCGCTTTTTGTGCCGCTCGTGTTTTTTCAGTTTGTTCTTTAAGCTGAAGCTTTAAGGCTTCTGCATCGCTATCAAAATTCGATAATTCAGCTTCATAATTTTCGATACGATTTGCAGCCGAATTACTAATTGCCTGTAGTTGCTGAATATTCTCATCTGGATTTTTACTAAAATTAATCGATAAATCGCCTGTTTTCAGCTTAAGCTCATCCATCAATTTGCTGTATTCACGACCTTTTTCCTTGCGTTCTTCTTCCAATTGCTGAATTTTACCTGTAAATTCATTCAGCTTTCCTTCAAAATCGTTTGCTGAAACCTCAGTTTTTAACAATTGGGAAACTTCAGATAATAATCCTGAAAATGCCTGCTTATTTTCACCAATCTTGGCTTCTATTTCAGTAATTTCTTTAGAGATTTCTGCTTCGTTTTCTTTGCCTTGTTTCCAATTTCGTAAATCGCCGGCGTGTTCCTGTAAATTTTCGTGTTCGGTAAGGGACTTACCGTTATTCTCGTTAAACTGATTCAGGTATTCTTCAGCCTGTGTTTTTTCAGCAGCAATCTTCGCAATATTGGACTGCTGATTTTTAATTTCTTCTTTTAATTCAACAAATTTCGATAATCGCTGAATCTCTTTTTCCAGACGTTCGCAGGCAGCTTGCTGTGAAGCGTAGTCTTTTGAAATTTCAGCATGATCTTCGTCATTCAGCAATGATTTTTGAATAATTTCGATTTCCTGCTGTTGCTGCAAGATTTCCTTACCAGCTTCTTTATTTTTTTCGTAAGCTTTTTTGCCGAGTTCACGGTAAATTCCCGTTCCGGTAATTTTTTCTAATAACTCGCCACGTTCGGCTTTATTTACTTTTAAAAACTGCGCAAATTCACCCTGGGCCAATAAAACTGCTTTGATAAACTGGTTATAATTTAAACCGATTAGCGCTTCGTTTTTCGCGGGAACATCAGACTTTTTTAAATCGATTAATTTGCCAGAGGCCAAATCTGCAATTTCCATTTCATAATCTCTAAGATTATCATTACGATTAGTGGAAATAGACCATTTAGAAGCATACACGCCCCGCTTGCAATCGTAGGTTACCCTGGCAAAAGCTTCTTTTTGATTACGGGTAAGGATCGCGCCTTTGGCAATAATTTCGTTTTTCGTGATTTTCCCCAGACGTGGTACGTGATTAAAAAGCGCCAGGCAAATCACATCTAAAATCGTACTTTTTCCACTTCCGGTAGGGCCGGTAATGGCAAAAAGCGAACTGGCAGAAAAGGGTTTATCGCTAAAATCGATTTGCTGCGGTCCGCGAAGCGAATTGATATTTTCGAATTCAATTTTTAATATTTTCATGCTTGTTGGTCAAGATTTTCAGATTGGTGAATTTCTTCTAAAATTTCATTGAAAGCGCTCCAGATTTCATTTTTCGTGGTTTCCTCGTAATCGTGAGAGCTTACCAATTCAGCAAAAACATCAGTAGGTTTTAGGTCTTCCAGTTGTTGGGATTCCGCATATAATTCGGCCGTTCCTTTCAACTTATTTTTAAATTGTGCACGCTGTTTTACAATTTCATAGCCCGGTTTTTTAAATCCGTTGATCAAAACATCAAGGGCGTAAATTTTTTGTGCGTCATATTGTTCTTCAATTAGATCAACTTCAATCAAATAATCCAGGTGATCATGATTTTCCAATGTATTTAGTTTGAATTCAATCTGGTTAAGATCACCACTAATTTTTAGTAATTTCCTAAAGTTTGGTATTGTTATACTTTTAGGTTCCCACGAGATTGCCGTATCTAGAATCAGGATTCTTTTATCGTCCTTCCGTTCGCTAAAAGAAAGGGGAATAGGGGAGCCGCTATAAAAAACCGGAACTTCTGCGGAAACACGTTGCGGTTTATGGATATGTCCTAAAGCAACGTAATTGAAAAATTGACCAAACTGAGAAGCATTAAAAGCTGCCTGGTTCCCAATCTGGATATCCCTTTCGCTCTCTGAAGTTTCGATTCCGGCAGCAAATAAATGTCCCATGGCTACAGCCGGAATGCCCGGAAACTGATTTTGGCAAATTTCGGCTGCATTTTCAAACGTATGTTGAATACCGTTTCTAATTGCTTCGATCCTATCCTCATAGGTTATGCCTTCATTGGCACTACGTAAATCGGCATCCCTTAAAAAAGGTATAGCGGCAATTACCAGTTCGACTTGTTGTTCGGCATTAAATATGGGGATTATGCTTTCTTCTAGTTTTTCAGGTAATCCGCCAATAATGGTGATATCGAGTTCGCGTAAAATTTCCTTTGGGGCATCCAACATGGCTGGCGAGTCGTGATTACCACCTGTGGCGATAATTTTACAGTCCAGTTTTTGTAATTTTATAAGAGACTGGTAATATTGTTTACGGGCATCTGATGATGGGTTCGCTAAATCGAAGACGTCTCCCGAGATCAATAACAGTTCAATATTTTCATCCTGAATAGTCTTACAAAGCCAATCTATAAACAAATCAAAATCGGCAAAAAGATCGTGTTTATGCAGTTTTTTACCAATATGCCAATCGGCGGTATGAAGAATTTTCATGCTGAAATTTTGTTTTAAAGAAGAAAAATGGATGAACAATGGCAAAGGTATTCAAATAAAAATCCTTTTTAAATTATACTAATTCGATTTAGCTGAAATTAACTCAAAATAATTTCTTCAATTAAATTATCGGATTTTGAACAAAAGAGGGAAAAACTTGCTTTTTATCTACAAAAAATCTATTGGCTGAATAAAAAATAAAGACTTTTTAAAAAGCTTTGATATCTTGTAACCTAAGCCGCTTTTTTAATGAATTAAGGCGTCATAACTGTGGTAAAAATAGTAGTTTTGATGAACTCAATTTTAAAAGAGTAACGATACTAACTAATGGAAACCAAAAGGAATTACGTAATTGATTTCGATAGTACTTTTACCCAGGTAGAAGCTTTAGATGTGTTGGGAGAGATATCCCTTGCAAATGCAAAAGATAAAGCGGCAAAATTAGCCGAACTTAAATCCCTTACTGACCGCGGTATGGAAGGTAAACTAGCTTTTAGGGATTCGCTTAGGGAACGCCTTGATATTTTGGAAGCCGAAGAAAAACATCTTGAACCTCTTATAGAAAATCTTAAAACACGTATTTCTAAATCCTTTAGACGTAACGAAGAGTTCTTTAGAGAAAACCGCGACCATATTTATATCATGTCGAATGGTTTTAAAGAATTTATAATTCCCATTGTTGCTGAATTGGGTATTAAAGCAGAACATGTTTTTGCGAATGATTTTGTATTTGATGAAAATCGCAAAATTGTAGGTTTTAATACTGAAAATGTACTTAGCAGCAATAATGGTAAAGTAAAACAATTACAATCACTGGATCTACAAGGCGATGTTTATGTGATAGGTGACGGCTATACCGATTATGAAATTAAGGCAGCCGGCCTTGCTAATAAATTTTATGCCTTTACCGAAAATGTGGAGCGGGATCAGGTTACTGAAAAAGCCGATCATATCACTCCAAGTTTCGATGAATTTTTATATCTACATAAAATGAATAAAGCGATTTCGTATCCAAAAAACCGAATTAAAGTTTTACTTCTTGAAAATGTTCATGCAGATGCTGTAAAAATCATGAAAGAAGAAGGCTATAATGTTCAAACGATAGCTGGTGCTTTGGACGAAGAAGAATTAAGCGAACAAATAAAAGATGTTCATGTTTTAGGTATTCGTTCTAAAACGCAATTAACCAAAAAAGTATTAGAAAACGCCAATCGATTAATGGCTGTGGGCGCTTTTTGTATTGGTACCAATCAAATCGATCTCGAAGCCTGTCTTGATAAAGGAGTAGCGGTATTTAATGCACCTTATAGTAATACCCGATCTGTAGTAGAGTTGGCTATTGGAGAAATTATTTTCTTGATGCGCAATTTACCAGATCGTATTGCTGAGATGCACCAGGGGATCTGGAATAAATCGGCTACGGGAAGTTTTGAGGTAAGGGGAAAGAAACTGGGAATTGTAGGTTATGGCAATATAGGAGCACAGCTTTCTGTCATGGCAGAGAGTATAGGCTTTGATGTATATTACTACGATCTTGTAGAGCGTTTAGCTTTAGGAAACGCTACAAAATGCAGTTCTTTAGATGAATTATTGCAAACTGTGGATATCGTCACCTTTCATGTAGATGGCAGAAAGGAAAACAAAAATATTATAGGAGATCGCGAACTTTCATTAATGAAAGAAGGTTCTTATTTATTGAATCTTAGCCGCGGATCTGTAATCGATATTGAAGCCTTGCACAAACATATTTCTTCTGGAAGAATAAAAGGGGCAGGCGTAGATGTATTTCCTAAAGAACCAAAAACCAATCAGGAAGAATTTGTTTCTAAATTAAAAGGTCTACCAAACGTAATTCTTACACCGCATATTGGCGGAAGCACTGAAGAAGCCCAGGAGAATATCGGAAATTTTGTACCCGGTAAGATTATAGAATATATAAATACGGGGGGAACTACAAATAGTGTAAACTTCCCTAATTTACAATTGCCTAGATTAGAAAATGCACACCGCTTAATTCATATTCATCATAATAAACCCGGTATTATTGCCCATATGAACAGAATTTTGGCGGCAAACGATATCAATGTGGTTGGTCAACATCTTAAAACCAACGAAACCATTGGTTATGTGATCACCGATATTAATAAAAAATATGATAACGATGTGATCAAAGAATTAAAAGGAATAGAAGGGACAATACGTTTTAGAGTTCTTTACTAGACTTTTCTTTTTATTATATGTGAGTAAAAAGCAGTATCAATTTGATACTGCTTTTTAATTTTAATTAATTTTTTGTGTATATTTAATCGATTTAGCAATCATTAACTTAAATCGCAAAAATGTATTTATCTAAATTTAAAGCTGGTCTAATCTGGATCGTATTGTACTCGTGTTTTATTTATCAAAGTAACGCCCAACAGCAGTATCAGTTAGACTCTCCTGATAAGGATTTAAAAATAAACATTGAAATTTCGGATAGTATTTACTATTCGGTGTATGCTCAGGGAGAGTTGTTGCTCAGCAATAACACCTTAAGTTTACAGTTGAAAAATGAAGTGCTTGGGGTAAAACCAAAAATTAAAAAGGTTAAAAATACAAGTGGAACAGAGGAACGTTCGCCCATAGTACCTTTAAAATTTTCAAATATAAAAAAGGACTTTAAAGCTATTGAAATAGAGTTTAAAGGAAACTATTCTATAGAGTTTAAAGCATATAACGAAGGTATTGCCTATAGGTTTAAATTAGGTAAAAAAGGCAGTTTAGAGGTGATTCAAGAAAATTTTGATATCGTTTTTCCTGCAGAATATACCTTACACCTGCAACAAACACCTTCTTTTAAAACTTCTTACGAATACCCTTATACGCATTTAAAAAGCTCGGATTTCACTGCTGAAGAAAACATGTCGGTTCTTCCTGTTTTAATCGAAACGGCCGGGAATCATAAAATCTTAATTTCAGAATCAGATCTTTTAAATTATCCGGCAATGTTTGTAAAAGGAACGGGAAATGGGTTGAAGTCGGTATTTCCGAAAAATCCAATTGATTTTGAAGATGAAGGAGATCGAAGTATGAAGATTTTAAAAAGAGCCGATTATATAGCTAAAATCGATGGTAACAGAACGCTGCCGTGGCGTTATTTCGTGATTAGCGATAAAGACACAGAGATTTTAGAAAATACGATGAGTGCTAACCTGGCAACACCCAATGTTTTAAAAGATGTTGAATGGATTAAGCCGGGCCAGGTAAGTTGGGAATGGTGGAATGGAGCCTCACCCTACAATGTAGATTTTGTTGCTGGCTTTAATGAAGAGACCTATAAATATTTTATCGATTTTGCATCTGAATTTGGAATTCCTTACATTATTATGGACGAGGGCTGGGCGGCAAGTACTACAGATCCTTATACTCCAAATCCAGATATCGACCTTTTTGAACTAATAGAATATGGGAAGAAACGCAATGTAAAAATTGTTTTATGGTTAACCTGGCTTACCGTAGAACACCATTTTGATTTATTTGAAAAATTTGCAGAGTGGGGAATTGCAGGTATAAAAATTGATTTTATGGATCGTAGTGACCAGTGGATGGTACATTTTTACGAACGTGTCGCTAAAGAGGCAGCTAAACATGAACTTTTTGTGGATTTTCATGGCTCTTTTAAGCCTGCTGGATTAGAATACAAATATCCTAATATATTATCGTACGAAGGCGTTTTGGGAATGGAACAAATGGGACGAGCCACACCGGATAATAGTTTGTTTTTACCATTTATGAGAAATGCAGTTGGAGCTATGGATTATACCCCAGGAGCAATGATAAGCATGCAACCCGAATTTTATTACAGCAGAAGACCAAATTCTGCCGCAATAGGTACAAGAGCTCAACAAATGGCCTTTTTTGTGATTTTTGAGAGTGGTTTGCAAATGCTAGCTGATAATCCAACCAATTATTTTAAAAACGAAGAGTGCACCCAATTTATCACCGATGTACCGGTTACCTGGGATCAAACAATTGCTCTGGAAGCTGAAGTGGGCCAATATGCTATTGTAGCTAAAAGAAAAGGTAAACAATGGTATTTAGGTGGCATTGCTAATAGTAAAGAAGACGAGCGTACGTTTAAAATCAAGTTAGATTTTTTACCAGAAGGAGAAACCTTGCAACTTACTTCTTTTGAAGATGGAGTGAATGCCAAAAGACAGGCCATGGATTATGTAAAAAGGACAAAAACGGTTAAAAAGGATGATGTTTTAGAAATTACCATCGTTAAAAATGGTGGCTGGGCTGCAAAAATAGAATAAACAGATTACTAGATTAGGTGATCAATCAACATAAAGAGCTCGGGCTATGAGGCCTGAGCTTCTTTTTTTAATTCTCTGTCTTTAAAATATTCAAAATCGACTATTTTTTCAGATTCTTTCCAAAGCTTTTTGGCTTTATATTTATCCTTAGAATTATAATCTGAATCTACAATTACGGGATGTCCTTTATATTGTTTGGTTCCTGAAGGACCAATATATTCTCCACCATTCAAGGTATCATCTAAGCAGGCACGTAAGATAGGAAGCGCACCTTTTTCAGCAGATTGAGAAAATATGGGCATTAGTAAGGGGGATAAGAATCTTAACCATCCGGGTAGGTTTATCATTAGGTTAGTATTAGAAATCCCGGGATGTGCTGCATAAGAATGCATATCGAAACCTTTTTTTACCAGTTTTTTATCCAGATGATAAGCAAAAATAAGGCATGCCAATTTGCTTTGGGCATAAAATTGACGCTTATCGTAGGATTTTTCAGCATTCAAATTATCAAAATGAATGTCTCCCCAGCGGTGGGCAAGACTACTTAGGCTAACTACCCGTGATCTAAAAGATTTTTCTAAAACAGGAATCAATAATCCGGTAAGTAAAAAATGACCAAAATAATTCACTTCCATTTGTAATTCTAAACCATCTTCGGTTTTCTGAAAAGGTGTCATCATTACTCCGGCATTATTTACCAACATATCAAGTTTGTTATATTGGGATTTAAAACTTTTAGCAAAAGCACGTACAGAAGCAAGACTGGCAAGATCAATTTCCATAAGCGTTAATTTAGCCTCAGGTAGTGATTTTAATATTTTTTGTTTCGCAGTTTCAGCTTTTTGTAGATCACGGCAGGCCATAATCACTTCAACTCCTACGTTGGCAAGTCCTTTGGTAGTTTCGTAACCAATACCTGCATTTGCTCCGGTTACAATGGCAATTTTACCTTCCTTTTTTTTTGCTTTACTTAGAGACCAAAAGTTCATATAGTACTATTGTTTGAGATTTTGATTTGGATTTTTGGATCATGTATTCTTAATAGAACACTTTTTATTTTGATAATGGAGGTTAGTGGATTATATCCTGGTCAAATTTTTAGTTCAATTGTAGTTTGCAAATGCAAAGCTTTAAAACATTTAGCCCTGTTTTAAGCTTCATTTTGCCCTAAATGTAAAACGCAAATTCGGTTTATTTTGTTAAATAGGACATAATTCCGAATTCAGAAATTTTTCAGCTTTCAAATTAAAAATAATGTGATATAAATGGTTTTAAATTAGCATTATCGTTACATTAAATGAACTGTCAAGTTTAAAACATCCATTACTTTTCATTTTTTCATATTAATAAGAATTCAACAAATAATTAACTCGGTATTAGCAGATTCCAGAGGTGTTATCTGCTAATTTTGTTGATTGCTACATTGATCCCTAAGCATAGGATTAATTTATTACCATGAAGAAAATCTATAAAAGTAATTTAGCTTTAAATATGAGCTCATTTTTTAATACCCTTAAATCCTTTTTTCCAACAGATTTATTTTTAAATAATAGCCTAAGAAGCTGTAGTGTAGGCTGCTCACTTTTTGTTATTTACTGTTTAAGTTCCTGTAATAAAAATGAAGAGAGTACCAGGCCGGTAGAAGTTCCTGTTAAAGTTTTAGACACCATTACTGTAGATCCGCCATTAGAAAGACTGGCTGTTGTATATCATGTGGATTCTATAAAAAACAGAACGGCTTTAGACAGTTTTAATTCACGGTACAGCGAGGAACAGCGTAAAATTATCTACGCTCTAAACAGGATAGACCAACGTAAGGTTTGGACGGGTAAAGAATTGGTGGTTCCAGATACGATAAGTACAGATCTAATGGACTATAGTCCTTTTCCTAAAGAATTGGGTATGGTAGATACTATTCCCAAACTGGTTTTAATTTCACAACGTATCCAGGCTTTTGGTTTATATGAAGCCGGTAAACTTATAAAATGGGGACCGGTAAGTAGCGGTAAGAAATCGACTCCTACACCAAATGGATTGCATTATGGAAATTATAAAGCTAAGCGAAAGGTGAGTTCTGTAAATAAAGACTGGATACTGCCTTACTATTTCAATTTTATGAATTTTGAAGGGGTAGGTACACATCAATATTCGCTGCCTGGTTATCCGGCAAGTCATGCTTGCGTTAGGTTGTATATGGACGATGCTCAATTTATCTATGATTGGGCGAGTATGTGGAAACTGAATGGAACTAGCATAAAAAAGAATGGAACCCCATTTATAGTATATGGCGAGTATGATTATAATAAAAAGAAACCCTGGCTGCAATTGGCAGATAGCCTGGAAAGTAATGATTTTAAAGAAGATGAATTGGAGATGTTAAGAACCCATATTCAATCGTATAAAGATGATGCTAAAAATTTTGTCGTTGAAGAGGAACCGGAAAAGCCATTGACATAAATTAATATAAAATATAAATAGCTGTTGAATTTTCTTATCTTTTATTATATTTCGGTAAAAGAAATTTTATGAAACTTTCCGGCTTTTTCACTTTAATTATTGTACTTATCAGTTTTCATAGTATGGCTCAAACCAATGTGATGATAAGAGCTAAAGCTAAAGATGCCAAGTTTATCGGTACCTCTGTAGGTGGTGCAAAAATTGTGGTTAGGGATGCTTTAACGAAAGAACTGCTGGCAGAAGGAGTTACTTCTGGAAGTACGGGAAATACGGAAAAGATCATGAAGGAACCTAAAGCACGTTATCAGGATCTTTCAGAGAATAATACTGCAGGCTACTTAGCCAAATTAGATATAAAATCGCCTACTTTTATAGAAGTAGAAGCCTATGCTCCTATACATAAAAGGCAGGCCATTGTCAAATCAACAACCCAGCTCTGGGTCATCCCGGGTAAGGATATTATGGGAGACGGAGTGGTCCTTGAAATTCCAGGTTTTATCATCGATATTTTGAGTCCGCAAACCCATGAGCGTATACCTGGTGGTGTTTCTACAGAAATTAAAGCAAATATTGTGATGATGTGTGGATGTCCCGTTGAAGAAGGTGGCTTATGGAATGCTAGTAATTTCCAAATTAAAGCCGTAGTAGAAGCCGAAGGTTTTTTTAAAGAAGTAGCGCTTCAACAAACTGAAAAATCCAGTACGTTTTCGGGGAATATCGATTTAAGTAAAGGTAATTATACCATTACCGTCTATGCTTTTGATCCCAAAACAGGAAATAGCGGTGTAGACATAACCAATATTATTATCAATTAAGTGCTGTCCAAAAAAGTCATTTTTTTTCAACCTGAACCAGCCAAGCAGCCTATTTTAAGGTGAGCATAAACATTGTTTAATCAGTATGGTGAAATTCTGAAATGAACCTGTAGGCAGACAGGTAGTTATAAATGACACTTTTGAATACTTTTAGATAGCCTCGTTGTCGTTTAACTTATCCTATTTTGGTTAGTCTTTTTAGCAACACTTAATCTACCAATCCTAATTCACGGATCGTTCTTACCACGCCGTTTTCATTATTATCGTATTTCGTTACAAAATTACTGACTTTAATGATTTCAGGATGGGCATTTTTCATCGCATAGCTGTATTTGGCATTCTGCATCATTTCAAGATCATTTAAATAGTCGCCAAAAACCATGGTTTCTTCAGGCGAAATATTTAATTCTTCCTGTACGCCTTTAATTGCATTTCCTTTATTGGCGGTATTAGACATAATATCGATAAAAATTCTTGAAGCGATCGCTACTTTAAAATCGTCCTGAAATTTCTCAAATTTAGGGAATGTATTTTCTTCGACCCCTTCAAAATTACAAAGGGTAACCTTTAAAACTTTATCTTTAACACTGGTAAGGTCATCTACAACTTCCAGACGCTTGTAATATTTACCCACTTCATTGATAAATTCTTCATCATCATTTTCAGCATAAGCCGAATTGATACCGCATAAAACCAAATTACAATTCTCGGCTTCTCGTCCAAGTTTTATAAACTCGTTAGCCTGTTCGCGATCCATTGTGTTGGTATATAATTCTTTATCCTTATGTACCACATAGCTACCGTTTTCGGCAAAAAACATCATATGGCCTTTAAGTTGCTCAAAATTAGAAACCAGGTTATAATACTGCCTTCCACTGGCTACAGAAAACATAATTCCTTTATCACGTAACTTTTTTTCTACTTCCCAGAATTCTGGATGAATATTATGCTGGTCATCCAGCAAAGTACCATCCATATCTGTGATTATTAATTTGATCATAGCATTTTTTTAAAAGCTTAAATATAGCGGTTTCTATGGAAAACTGAGCGTATAGAAGATTAATTTAGTGTTTCCTTAAGAAGCAGTCTATATAGGAAGCTATGTTATTTTTATTTAAAATAAATCTGAATTAGCTTTTTAAAATGATTGTAGGTTTTTACATTTGCGAAATTATTTAAAAATAGTCTAAATAAATAGATCGAAAAAAAATGTCACAAAAACAACTACTACTATTTTTATCATTATTTCTTTCTTCTCTGGGATTTGCCCAAAATTCAGGAACGCTTAAAGGGCAGGTGGTAAATAGTGCTAATCAACCTATTCTTAATGTGAATGTTGCTTTACAAGGTACTTCAAAAGGAACGGAAACCAATCGAAATGGATTTTATGAATTGCGAAATGTACGCCCCGGTACCTATACGATAAAATTTTCTTACGTTGGCTATAAGGCTACTGAAGTAAATGTTTCGGTTGAAGGCGGAGTAATTACCGATATTGCTCCTGTAGTTTTAATAGGCAGTGAAGAGCAATTAGGGGAAGTGCTGCTTAATGCTGAAAATAAGACGAATGAGTTTACCAAAAGTTCCAGTGTATATGTCTCTAAATTACCGCTATCCAGAATGGAAAACTCCCAGGTATATAATTCAATTACGGCAGACTTATTACAAAGTCAGGTAGTTACTAATTTTGATGATGCTTTAAAAAATGCAGCTGGGATTACCAAATTATGGGAATCTACCGGTAGAGGTTCTGATGGAGCAGGTTATTACTCTTTAAGAGGATTTGCCGTTCAGCCTAATTTAACAAATGGTTTACCTGCTTTAACTAACGGTAGTCCTGATCCACAAAATATTGAGACCATCGAAGTTATTAAAGGGCCTTCCGGAACTTTATATGGAAGTTCAGTGGTTTCTTATGGAGGATTAATTAATGTAGTAACAAAACGCCCATATAATGATTTTGGTGGGAATATTTCCTACACCTCAGGAAGTTATGGTTTAAATAGACTAACGGCAGATGTGAATTTACCTTTAAACCATGGGCTAAATCTAAGGGTGAACTCGGCATACCATACCCAGGAAAGTTTTCAGGATGCAGGTTTTAGAAAATCATTTTTCTTCGCACCTTCTTTATCTTATCAGGTAGATGATCGTCTTTCTTTCTTAGTGAATACTGAAATCTATCAGGTAGAAGCTACCAATCAAACCATGTTATTTTTGGACAGAGGTAGTAAACTGGTTGTAAACAATCTTGATGAATTAGGTTACGATAATAATCGCTCTTATACTTCAGATGATTTAGGGATCGAAAATCCAATGTACAGTATTCAGGCGCAGATGAACTATAAGTTATCTGAGAGCTGGACATCTCAAACAGCAGTTTCTCAAAGTTCAGCAAAAGCAAGAGGCTATTATTCATATTTATATGAAGGAACGTCAAGTTTTATGGGAGAAGATGCTTTATTCGGAACGACTTTGGATAGTGGAGTCGTTTTTGCCAGACAAATGAATCACCAAAACTCAACCACGCTAACGACCGATATTCAGCAAAATTTCATTGGTGATTTCAACATCGGTAAAACCAGAAACCGTATAGTGGCCGGTTTAGATTACTATAATCGCGAGGTTCGAAATAACGGTACCGGATATCTAAGAAACGGGTTAATTTATATTGGTAGTGCCAATGCAGAAAATGTAAATGCAAGTGTATACGGTATTACAGATCCTAATGCTTACATCACAGATTACGATAGCGGTATTTTATCGAAGTCGGGCGTAGATGCACTTTTTGAAAGTTCAGACATCAATCCCTCCAATTCCAGACAAGAGATTTATAGTGCTTATGTATCTGATATTTTTAATCCTATCGAGGCATTATCGATTATGGCAAGTTTACGTGTAGATCGTTTTGAGAGCGAAAACAATAGCCAAACGGCATGGTCTCCTAAATTTGGTGTGGTGTACCAACCTGTTTTGGATAAGCTGTCTTTATTTGCTAATTACCAGGATGGTTTTAGCAATGTAGCCCCACAAACCGGAATGGATCTGAATGGCAATAATAAAAATTATGAATTCGATCCTGAACATGCAAGACAGCTTGAAGGTGGTATAAAATTAAATCTTCTTAATAATAAGATAGCCACAACATTGTCTTACTATGATATTCAGGTAACCAACACGGTGATGACCATTGCTCCTCAAGTATATACCCAGGGAGGTGAATTGTATAGCCGTGGATTTGAGGCCAGTATAACTGCCGCGCCCCTAAAAGGTTTAAATATAAATGCGAATTACAGTTATAACGAAAGTGAACTTACCAAAGGAACTGAGGGAGATGATTTCTTAGGCCGCCGTCCAGAAAGTGCGGGACCACAAAATCTAGCAAATCTTTGGGCCACTTATCAATTTTCTAACAACGCATTGGATGGTTTTGGAGTTGGTTTTGGAGGAAATTATGGAAGTGAAAATATGATTTTTAATAGAAATACTGCAGGTATTTTTACACTGGATGATTATACCGTATTAAACGCCTCTTTATTTTACCAAACTGAAAAATTCGGAATTACGTTAAAACTGAATAACCTTAATGATGAAGAATATTATAATGGTTGGTCGACCATTAACCCACAAATTGGGAGAAATTTGTCGGCTAATTTTACTTATAAATTCTAAATTAATAAGGAATTACTCCAGTCCAATCTCAACTATTAGAATGGGATAGGGATACATCAAAATAGTAAAAGAATTTCCGATTTATATCTTGTGGCCGCGCTCCGGGGTTTATTTAAAATTTATTCTAGTTAGTTTGTGTTTAGTCGGATACTTTAAAAGTGTCCGGCTTTCCTTTTTATTACATTTGTTCAAAATTTTGAAATGGCAGGTAAAAACGCTTTTAAAACAATAATTCATCAACTCCATTTGTGGTTAGGATTAACCTCTGGGGTTGTTATTTTTATTGTAGCAATTACCGGCTGTATTTTCACTTTTCATGATGAATTAAAAGATGTTTTTTACGATTACCGATTTGTACCCCAGCAGGATTTGGCATTTATAGCCCCTTCTTTTTTACTGAAAAAAGCCAATGATTTTCAGCCAGATTTTGAAGCATCAATGGTGGTTTACAATGGTGGTTCCCGCCCCGCTACAGTAAGTATGACTAAAGATGGGAGTGATTTTTTACTGAATTTTAATCCGTATACTGGTGAATTGATCAAAAAAGTAAACCTGGACATTGAATTCTTTACCATTATTGAAGAATTGCACATGTACTTATTGCTTCCACAAGAAATAGGAAAGCAAATAGTGGGCATGGCGACAATCATTTTTGTGATCTTAGTATTAAGTGGTATTATTCTTTGGTGGCCAAAAAAGGTTAAATACTTAAAACAGCGATTATCGGTAAAATGGAGTGCACGCTGGCGACGAATTAATTACGACTGGCATAATGTTACCGGTTTTTATACCGCAATAATTGCTTTGATTTTAGCCATTACCGGCCTGGCATTTATTTATGAACCGGTGCATGATTCTTTTTATTCGGTAGCGAATTTTGGGGAACGACATGAGTCTGACTTTTTTATACCAGCGATAAAAGACCCTGCTGGTAATAAAAAATATCAGCAACATGCAATGGACTTGGCTTTCCAGCAAACCATAGCCTTAAAACCTGAGAGCGGAATGTATTTTGTATGGAAGCAGGATGGAAGTTCTCCTATCATTTCCGGAGCTTATCCTAAATCCCTTCACTTTGATCATCAATCTAATTATCAATTTCATCCAAAAACGGGAGAGCTTTTATATCAATCTAATTATCACACCAAAAGTACGGGGTTAAAACTTCAGGAAATGACATACGGGTTGCATAGTGGCCAGTATTTTAGATTGCCCGGGAAAATTATTGCTTTTCTAGCTAGTCTTTTTATAGCAGTTTTACCTATTACAGGCTTTTATATTTGGTATGGAAGAAAATTTAAATCACCAAAGAGAAAGCCAAAAATTTCTAAAAAAGCATAGCATCGATTATACTTCCAAAAAATGCCAATATTACCGCTAGCCAAAGCGAAGGTAAAAATCCTTCGGTTTTAAAGCCACTGCTTAACTGATCGGCAATTTCAATAATGATGGCATAAGCAACGATTCGAGTCACAAAGCCTAATCCCAGAAAATAAAACATTCCTAAGGTGGCGATATTTAAAACAGCGGTGAATAGCCAGCTTAAAAAGAAGCTTAATACACCAATAAGCAAAGCGACTAAAACAGCAGTTTTAAAACTTTTAAGATGAACTTTATTAAGGAATTTAGCGGCGACCATTAAGATTAGCGCATCGATAAGAATATGAATAATAGCAGATAACATAATGTACTTTTGTAGTTGTTATCTGAAAAATACAAAAACAAGTCTTAAGGCTTATGTATTTAAAAAAAGCTTAACTAAATTTTTTTGTTTAAAACGCGTGGTTTGGTTTGAAATATAACTTCGAATACGGCTTTGTAATTGGCTAGTTTTTCGCGTTTCATAATCTTGGTTTCAATTTTAAATTCCCGTTCTTTAGCTTCAAAACCATAATAATCTAACCCCAAATGTTTGGCAATAAACAAGGCCCGGGGTAAATGAAACTGTTGTGTAATTACTATCGCATCTTTAATATTAAAAACTTTAGAGGCTCTGTACATGCTATCATAGGTGTCGAAACCGGCGTGATCTAAAATTAGTATATCTGATGGTATGCCATTTTCTGTAAGATAATTGGCGATGGCATCAACTTCGTTGTAATCATCGCTGCCGTGATCACCGCTAATTAAAATTTCTTCTACTTTATGGTGCTTTAAAAGATCGATAGCAGTGTCTACCCGATCTTGTAAAATAGGGGAGAGTTTCCCGTCTGAATGAACACTGGCGCCTAATACAATCGCGGTTTTTGCGGTGGGAACCTCATTGATTTCGGCATACATTCGGCTAGCTATATCCTGTTTAATAAAAGCTTCTAATCCAAGAGTAATGAAGATCCCGAGTACAATTAAAATTACGGTATAAAGAATAGATTTTTTAAGAAACCGCATGCATCTTTTTCTTTTTTATTTTAATTTCGAAGATAACCAATAAATTTTGATGGATTAGTTATTTCTATGCATTAACGTTACAATTACTTACTACATTGCTTAAATTAGCAAAAAATTAGAAGAAAAATGAGTAATATAAAAGCTTTGCAATGGCGTTATGCTGTGAAAAAATTTGATGAAAAAAAGATTTTACCAGAGTCTAAGGTGGATATCTTAAAGCAGGCTTTTAATCTAACCGCCACTTCTTATGGATTGCAGCCTATAAGACTTGTTGTGGTGAAAAATAAAGAGTTACAGGAATCTTTAAAGGAAAAAGCAATGAACCAGGTGCAGCTTTCTACGGCTTCGCATGTACTGGTGATATGTATTGAAGATAATGTAGATAAAGAATTTATTCTGAATTATTTTGAGCGTGTAAAGCAAATTCGTGAAACTCCCGATGAGATCTTAGATCCGTTTAAGAATTTTCTGCTAGAAGACTTCGGGAATAAATCGAATGAGGAACTTGCTATTTGGGCTAAAAATCAGGCGTATTTGGTATTAGGAACTTTGCTTACCGTATGTGCTACGGAAGAAATCGATGCCTGTCCTATGGAAGGTTTTTTACCGGAAGCCTATGATGAACTTTTAAATCTGAAGGAAAAAAATCTAAAGTCGGTTTTAGTATTGCCTGTAGGTTACAGGGCTAAAGATGATATCTTCTCCAGCTTTAAAAAAGTAAGACGCGCAGAGGAAGATGCGATTATAAATATCTACTAGATTATTCCTGATTTTTGCTTGAAGCTTTCACCTTTCACTTGATTAAAGGCCTTCCTTCATCATCGTGACTAATGCCCCTTACTTTATTATGAAAACTCTATCAGTTTAGGTATGCCTCATCATCAAAGCAGTGATTTAAATAATCTCTCGTGGAGGGGTTATTTCTCGAGGCTTGTCTCGAAATTGTAAAAAAGGTTTTCCGATTAATACCTCGTGGGCTTTACCAGAAGTTTTTGATTATGGTTTTCTTTTATCTAAAAAAACTAGATGTAAATACTTTTATGAAAAGTATCTAAAAACCTCATAGAATCTTTTATAGGTACAAAGGTTCCTGTTAGAATCTCATCTACGGATTAATAAATATTTATAAGAACCTGAAACAACTTAGATAGCGATCAGAATCGGTTAAAGAAAATAGACTAGATAGGCTCTTCTATATAAAGAATTAGTAATTTACGTAATCTACGATTTCCAGGCCATAACCAATCATTCCTACACGCTTTGTCTGTTTGGAATTAGAAAGCAGTTTTATTTTATGGATACCGAGATCATGTAATATTTGTGCTCCTATCCCAAAATCTTTATTATCCATAGAAGGTTGGGGTGCTTTTAGTGTACCTTCTTTCTGATTTTCTTTTAATTCTGCCAATCGGCTTAAAAGGCTTAGCGGTTTAGTTGCAGGATTAATAAATACAACAGCACCTTTACCATCTTTATCCAATGCCTTAAACATGCTATCTAATTTTTTATCGGCATCATTCATTAAGGTGTCTAGAATATCATTATTGACCAAAGTAGAATTCATACGAACCAAAACTTCTTCTTCTTTAGTCCACGCACCTTTAGTAAGCGCAATGTGGATTTGATTATTGGTGGTTTGCTTAAAGGCCCTCAATCTAAACTCACCGAATCTGGTCTTAATATCAAAATCTTCTTCTTTTACAATAAGAGAATCGTGTTGCATACGATATGCCACCAGATCTTCGATAGAAATAATTTTAAGATTAAATTTTTTGGCAACTTCCATAAGTTGGGGAAGTCTTGCCATGCTACCATCTTCATTTAGGATCTCTACCAAAATTCCGGCTGATTGCAGTCCAGCCAGGCGAGCAAGATCTATAGATGCCTCAGTATGCCCTGTTCTTCTTAAAACACCGCCATTTTTAGCCCTTAGTGGGAATATATGTCCAGGCCTTCCTAAATCTTCAGGTTTGGTTTCTTTTTCGGTTAAGGCTTTTATGGTTTTTGCACGATCGTGGGTTGAAATTCCTGTGGTACATCCATGACCAATTAGATCTACAGAAACTGTAAATTGCGTATTATGCAAAACGGTATTATCATCTACCATCAGGTTTAACCCCAATTCTTTAGATCGATCCTCGGTAATCGGGGCACATATTAATCCGCGGCCGTGAGTAGCCATAAAGTTAATCATCTGTGGAGTTACTTTTTCAGCAGCAGCAACAAAATCACCTTCATTTTCGCGATCTTCATCATCTACTACAATAACTACTTTACCAGCTTTGATATCTTCAATAGCCTCTTTAATTGTATTTAACTTAAAGGATTTATGTCCCTCATTAATTCCTGACATTTTGCAGCTTTTTTAGTTTAGCAAAGGTATTTAATCTATTTATCTTTGGGCTTTACCAGTCCTATCTTTTTAAAGAATTTCGAGATCGGTTCTGTTATTATATCAAAAGAAAATAATCCCTGGTCTGTAGTAGCTCTATAGGTAAAATAAATCCCCAACGGTAGCATAATTAGTGTACTAAGCCATGTAGCTATAAACGGACTAATACTGCCATCCTCTGCGCTGTTTTTAGCAAAGATCCCTATAAAATGATAACTAAGAAAAATGATAATTGCAATAACCATTGGGAGTCCCATGCCCCCCTTACGGATAATGGCGCCTAAGGGAGCTCCAACAAAAAAGAGTACAATACAGGCTACCGCAAGTACATATTTTTCGTGTAGGGCAATTTCATATTTATTTAAGCGTCTGCTACTTTGCTTAAACTCCTGTTTTTTTATAGAAAGGTGAGAAATTGCAGCATTGGTAGTTCTAATCGCATCATCTACAATGCGTTGTGATTGATTGCTGTTGTAGTTATCTAATATAGAATGTTTAAAGCTTTTATACTTATCAGATTCTTCCGGATTGAAATTAATATCTAAAGACTTAACTCCGGTTCTACTATACATAGAAGTTGCAAAAGCTTCTTTGCGCTCGTTTAAGGAAACCGAAAAGCTATCTATACTTTTGGTAAGTTCACCAATTCTAAGCATACTTTGTGTCGTATAACTCTCATCGTCCATGTCTACCTGGTTTAATTCAGACAGGTCGATATTTTTAGTGTACTCCTCAAAATAACTTTTCATAAAAGGTTTATGATCTCGTTTAGAATAGTCACTGGGTTGTACTTCTCGGTAGTAATTTCCATCGGTTAGAACTAGAGACAATACGTTAGAACCTTCGCTACTTACTAATTCTCCTTCTTTGGATTTGATTACAGTATAATCACCACCACGTTCAGTTCCGGTATGAATGATTACATCGTGGAGGTATTGATCGTTATCTCCGCTCTTTTTGTCAACTTTAATATTAATATTTCCAACTTCGTTAAAAACACCTGCGGTAATGGCCATTGCCGGTTTCATTTTAGCAATGTTTTTTCGCAGGTTAATAATTTTGAACTCAGCGGCGGGAATCACATTATTAGCAAAAACAAAGGCGGTAATACTCACCAGTACGATAAAAAGGGTCAGTCCTCGCATGGCTCGCTGCAAGGAAATTCCAGAAGATTTCATGGCCGCAAACTCGTAATTCTCGGCAAAACTACCAAAAACCATAATTGAGGTTAGCAATATGGTTAGTGGCAGTACCATAGGTACTAACTTTGGAGTGGTATACAAAAGAAATTTTAGAATGATAGAGACATCTAAATCTTTACCCGCAAGTTCACCAATGTATAACCAGATTGCCTGGAGTACAAAAATAAACATCAAAATGATAAAAACGGTAAAGAATGTCTGTAGATAACTTACCAGTATGTACCTGTCTAATATTTTCAAGGATGTATGATTAATCTAATCGATTAATATAATAATTGCTGTATCTGCTTTCGTCAAAAGTAAATAGATTTTGCGCAAGAGACTGATTGGTTTTAAAACTTTTTACCGTAATCGTAATTTTTGTTCCGTTTGGTTGAGTTTGAATAAGATTGTAAATATTCTTGGTCTCTTTATCGATTCCCAGTAGAATATTTTTTACTTCAGCCTCACTGTCTTTCGGGGTTAGCTTTACGTACTGTATCGTTCTCCCATTTACATTTTGAGTGATGTCCCAATCAAAATTATATCCATCCTGATAGAAGGTAAACATTTTGGAAGGGGTGATATTATTTTCATCTTCGGCGACATAATTAGATATATTGATCTCTTCGTCTTCCGGTATGATGGTGTATACTTTTTTACCATCAAAAAGTTGTGTGGTACCCATAAAATTCAGCACGTATTTATCACCTTTTATGCTGGCATCCCCACGTGTTTCCTGATGAATATTTTCTGAAGTATTCTCCAAAGCATATTTAAAATCGATCACCATATTATCATAACTGCTTACCTTTTTGGAAACTTCATTTAAAAGTTGCTCGGCTTTTTGGGCGTTCTGAGCGTTCATTCCAAGGCTAAAACATGCAAGTATTAGAAATACTATTTTTTTCATTTTGCTTTTAATTCTTTATTTAGGTTCTTCATTAAGTAATTGATCTAAAGCTACAAGATCGGTAACTAAAACCTGTCTGGCTTTACTGCCTTCAAAAGGTCCGACAATACCGGCGGCTTCTAGTTGATCTATAATTCTACCGGCCCTGTTGTACCCCAGTTTTAATTTTCGCTGTAGTAATGATGCCGAGCCCTGTTGAGCGGTCACAATAACTTCAGCCGCTTCTCTAAATAGCTTATCTCTGTCGCTCACATCTATATCAAGTCCTGTGCCACTTTCCTCACCTTCGTAAGCTGGCAGCATGTGGGCATCTGGGTAGGCTTTTTGTGATCCAATAAATTCGGTGATTTTATCTACTTCAGGCGTATCTACAAAGGCACATTGTAAACGCTTCATCGAGCTTCCCTGGGTAAAAAGCATATCCCCACGACCAATTAACTGGTCGGCTCCGGGACCATCTAAAATTGTTCTCGAATCGATTTTAGAGGTTACCCTAAAAGCAATACGTGCCGGGAAGTTTGCTTTGATTATCCCTGTAATAACGTTTACCGACGGGCGTTGAGTAGCGATAATTAAGTGAATTCCTACGGCACGAGCAAGCTGTGCTAAACGTGCTATAGGGGTTTCGACTTCCTTACCGGCGGTCATAATCAAATCGGCAAACTCATCTACGACCAGAATAATATAAGGTAAAAATTTATGGCCGTTTTCAGGATTTAACTTTCGGTTTTTAAACTTTACGTTGTATTCCTTGATATTACGAACCATCGCATCTTTAAGTAGTTCGTAACGATCGTCCATTTCGATACAAAGCGAGTTTAGTGTATTGATAACCTTGTTGTTATCGGTTATAATAGCATCTTCGGTATCGGGTAATTTTGCTAAGTAATGACGCTCAATTTTATTAAAAAGCGTTAATTCTACTTTTTTAGGATCGACCAGTACAAATTTTACTTCTGCCGGATGTTTAGAATAGAGTAGGGAGGTAAGAATCGCATTAAGTCCGACAGATTTACCCTGTCCTGTTGCACCTGCCATAAGCATGTGTGGCATTTTGGCAAGATCAACCACAAAGGTTTCGTTGCTAATGGTTTTTCCCAGTGCCATGGGTAGTTCCATCTCGGCATTTTGGAATTTAGGCGAGGCAATCACAGAACGCATCGATACGATCGTCGAATTTTTATTAGGGACTTCGATACCTATGGTACCTTTTCCGGGAATAGGTGCGATGATTCGTATTCCTAGAGCTGCTAATGAAAGTGCAATATCGTCTTCAAGATTTTTAATTTTTGAAATCCTGATTCCCGCTTCTGGAACAATCTCGTATAAAGTTACCGTCGGGCCAACTGTAGCTTTAATCTGAGCAATTTCGATCTTGTAGTTTTTAAGCGTATCTACAATTCTGTTCTTATTTTCCTCAAGCTCTTTTTGGTTAATGGTAATACCACCTCCATAATCCTGTAATAATTCGAGTGTAGGGAATTTATAATTTCCAAGTTCTAAGGTTGGATCGAATTCACCAAAATCACTTACTAATTTTTTACTGAGCTTATCTTCATCTACCTCTTCTTCTTCAGGGGCGGTTTCTACTTCCATGGCAAGCTCTTCAGTTTCCTGTTCTTTTTCTTCCGAAGTAGATGAAGTAGTATTTGTTTTTGCTGAAATGCTGCCAACTTCAGAAAGATTATTTTCAAAATCAATTTCAGGAGCTGTATCGTCGGTCGATAAAGTTTTTTCTTCTTTTGTAATACTCTGTTTTTTCCAATCCTGCTCTTCGTCTGTGGTATTAGCGGTCATTTTTTGGGCAGAAGCTTCTTTGGCTGCTTTAAATTCAGCATTGATATCTTCCTTTTTCGTTTGTACAAACGTACCTATCATTTCCGGCGTAATTTTTAATCGCAATGCGACGTAAGCGATGAAAAGGAAAAAAAGCAGTAGCACAGTACCAAAAAATCCCAGGTAATCCTGAAGAAAATCGTTCATCTCAAAACCTATGGTGCCTCCCAAAATAGAATGTTTGGTAAAAAAGCCAAGTACTATAGATAGCCATATCATGACCAAAATTCCCCAAAACCAAAATGATGTTAGCTTTTTAGAGGGCATCCCAAAGAATAAATAAATACCAGAAAGGGTGATTAACACGGCAATAGAAAACGAAGCTACCCCAAATCCCTGGTAAATAAAGAAATCGCTAATTAAAGCACCAAATTTACTTAACCAGTTTTTGGCCTCTACACTGCGATCGCTAAATTCTTGTAGGGTACTTTGATCGGCTTGCCAGTTAAACAAAAAGGAGACAAAAGCCACGATTAGGGCCAATCCAAAAAGCATAAGAAAACTACCCAGGACCACTTTTTGGTGCCGGTTAAGTCTTAACGAAAATTTCTTTGAATTTTTAGCGGTTTTCTTAGTTCTGGTTTTCTTTTTGGCCATGCGTGGTTTTTCGGAATTTTCGGCAAAAATACAAATTAGCCCCTTCTAAAATAAAGAAAATAAAATTCAATTTTAAAATGGGTCTTTTTTAAAGAAAAACGCTGAAAAGGAGGCTTTATTTTCCCGATAGTTAAGATGCTGGGTGATTAAATTTATCGCAAGCTTTTTTATAGAAAAATTGCTGAATTGAAGGATTTTTTAAAATTAGCCAGTGTTAAGATTATTTTAGAATACCATAATTTTAACCTGAAAATTTTATAAAGCCTGAATGTATGGGATGTAAATAATGCATCCGATAATAATGGCTATAAAAGCCGCAATACAAACGGCACCTGCGGCAACATCTTTTATATGACCTATTTTTTGATGAAAATCTGGATGGACAAAATCAGCAATGGCTTCTATAGCTGTATTTAGTCCTTCGGCACTCATCACCATTCCAACAGCGATGCACTGAAACATCCATTCGGTTTTTGTAATATTAAAGTAAAACCCGGCAACAGTGACAACCAAAGAAATGGCAAATTGTACCTGTATGCTGGGTTCATTTTTTATAAGCAGCCAAGCGCCTTTTAAGGCATAGCCACCACCACGAATACGTTTCCCAAGGAAACTATCTTTCATTTTATAAAAGCGTTTTTAACGCAGCAAGATAATTTGGTTCTTCAGCGATATCCGGCACTTGCTGAGTATGGATAACATTTAAATTTTCATCCAGAACGATTACTACCCGTGAAAGTAAACCTTCAAGGGGACCGGTGATCATTTCAACACCGTAGTCTTTCCCAAACTCACGTTCTTTAAAGTCAGACAAGTTAATAACATTTTTTAAACCTTCATCATTTACGAACCTTTTTTGTGCGAATGGTAAATCTCTCGAGATGCAAAGTACTACCGTATTATCTAATTCGGTAGCCCTCTCGTTAAAATTTCGTACGGATGTTGCACAAACTCCGGTATCAATACTCGGGAAAATATTAAGGATAACTCTTTTTCCTTTAAAATCTTCTAGTTTGGCTTTAGACAGGTCGGTTTTTATAAGATCAAAATGTGGTGCTTTTTCACCAATCGCAGGCAGATCTCCGTAAGTAATCACTCTTTCGCCTTTAAACGATATTTCAGACATAGCAATAAATTTGGTTAAGAATTAGTCCAGCTAAATTTAGACTATTTGGGATGGAGTGATACTAAAATTATCTTAAAACAAAAATCGGGTTCATTGAATTAACAATTAACCCGATTTTCGTCTTTTCTATAGTAAAATTTTACTGATCTATTGATCCTAAAACTTTTTTCACAAAAGCATTGGCGGCATCTGTATTTTTCATTCCTTCTTCGCTTACCATTCTATGAACTTCTATAGCACCACAAATATTAGTGATTAATTCACCAATAACGTCCATTTCTTCCTCAGAAACCGATCTGTGCTCGGTAAAGCTTTCCAGAACATCTACAGTTGCCTGAAGCTTATCTGCTTCGTTATTTTTTTGCAGGTGTTTAATTACTGGTAACTTCATTTACTAAGTCTTTTAGAACGTCAAACTTGTTTGTTTGAACCTGATTTACAAATTCTCCATTTTTAAACGTGGCAAAGGTTGGTAGGTTATTTACATTAGCCAGTTTTCTACTCTCCGGATACTTCTCCGCATCGACTAAAATAAATTCTACGTTCTCATTTTCACCCGACAATTTTTTAAATTTAGGTTTCATAAGTCGGCAGTTACCACACCAGCCAGCCATATACTGTACCACTACAGTTTCGTTACTGGAAACAATTTCATTTAAATTATCTTGATCTAATGTCTTCATCATAGCAATTTTTTCCCCTGTTAGGGTATGAATTCCTCGGGATAAAATCCCGAGGATAATTTTTTTAAAGTTTATTAGTCATCTCAAAAACTCGAGCTTACTAGGCTTTAAAACTTTTTAGTTTAAGCTAAGGTAGTCAGCAACGCCTTTTCGATCGGCTTTCATTGCATCTTTACCTTCTTCCCAGTTTGCAGGACAAACCTCACCGTTTTTTTGTACATGGGTATAAGCGTCAATCAATCTTAAGAATTCCTGTACATTACGGCCTAATGGCATATGATTTACGCCTTCGTGGAATACAGTTCCTTCTTCGTCGATAAGGTAAGTTGCCCTATAAGTAACATTGTCACCTTCTAGAGTGATATCTCCGGTTTCTTCATCGTAAGATTCTCCGGTAATATCAAGAATTCCTAAACGAGAACTTAAATTACGGTTAGAATCTGCTAATATTGGGTACGTAACTCCTTCGATACCTCCATCATCTTTCGGGGTATTTAGCCATGCAAAGTGAACTTCAGGAGTGTCACAAGATGCACCAATTACCATTACATTTCTTTTTTCAAACTCTTCTAATGCAGCTTGGAAAGCGTGTAATTCAGTTGGGCAAACAAAAGTAAAATCTTTTGGGTACCAAAATAATAGTACTTTCTTATTGTTTTTTTGAGCTTCTTCTAATACATTTAATTTGAATGTATCTCCTAAATCGTTCATCGCGTTAACACTTAGATTTGGAAATTTTTTACCTACAATAGACATATGTTGTTGTTTTTGGGTTCTACTTTCTTTTCTTAATTCTAGTGCAAATATAACCCAAGAGAGCAGAGTCACCACAGGAATTAAATTCTTAATTTTTATACTGTGATAGAATTTGACTATTGCGAAAGAATAACGCTATAGGGTTCTTCTATTTTCGTTTAAAAACTATGCGGTACGTGTCTCGGGAGACCCCAGTTCCTTAATTTTTATCCGGAAAGCAGCAAATAATAAAGTCATAAACGGACTCAAATAATTGAAAAAGCAATAGCCAACATAAGAAAGTACCGGAACGCCCAGCACTCCGCTATGATAAGCACCACAAGTATTCCATGGGATGAGTACTGAAGTAACCGTACCAGAATCTTCTAAGGTTCTACTCAGGTTTTCTGGAGCAAGGCCCTTATCTTTATAGGCTTTGGCAAACATTTTTCCGGGAACCACTATGGCCAGGTATTGGTCTGATGCTGTAACGTTAAGAGCGAGACAGCTTATCACTGTACTGGCAAAAAGTCCAAATACACTATCAAAGAGGTTTAGCAGGGCTTTGCTTATTCTGGCTAAAGCCCCAATGGCATCCATGATCCCGCCAAAAACCATAGCACATATAATTAACCAGATAGTTCCCAGCATTCCTGCCATTCCGCTAGAAGCAAAAAGATCGTTTAAAGCGGCAGACTGTGTTTCTATAGCAGTGTCTACTGTTATGGCATCCATAATTCCGCGGTAAGCGCTAACAAAGGTAAGTTCATCGCTTCCGCTAATTTCGAGGACGATGTTTGGTTGAAAAATTAAAGCGGCTACAGCTCCTAAAAGAGTGCCAACTAATAAAGCGATTAATGGCGAGGTTTTTCTAACAATTAGAAAAATTACCAGGGCAGGCACTACAAACAACCAAGGTGTGATATTGAATGATGCATCTATGGCATTTAAAATGGCGGAAGTATCTGTAGAACCAGTGGTATCTAAATTAAGACCAATAATCACAAAGATGATCAATGTGACAACGATTGTCGGTACAGTGGTAATTGCCATATATCTAATATGAGTAAAAAGATCTGTTCCTGCCATCGCAGGTGCAAGATTGGTGGTATCACTCAATGGAGACATTTTATCACCAAAATAAGCTCCGGAGAGAATGGCACCGGCCGTCATTCCTAACGGGATACCCAGAGCATCAGCAATTCCTACAAGAGCAATACCTACGGTTGCTGAAGTGGTCCAGCTACTGCCTGTAGCTACAGAAATCACAGAACAGATAATTACCGTAGCAGCAAGGAATATAGTAGGATTTAGAATTTGCAACCCGTAATAAATCATAGTCGGA
Source organism: Zunongwangia sp. L-65 (assembly GCF_056859415.1). Taxonomy (NCBI): domain Bacteria; kingdom Pseudomonadati; phylum Bacteroidota; class Flavobacteriia; order Flavobacteriales; family Flavobacteriaceae; genus Zunongwangia; species Zunongwangia sp. L-65. The sequence goes on along the minus strand of NZ_JBSXOK010000082.1, from coordinate 28,732 downwards.
ATAATTCCGCTGATAAGCCAGGTACCTGCTAAAGCCCCAACCATTAATAAGATTAAAATTGCTCCTGCCGTACTTTGGATGTTTTTAGCTACTTCGTCGATCATGCTATCAAACTTTACCTTATTAAAGTACCCTACAATCGCCGCTACAGCGCCCCCCAAAAGCAAAATAAATTGATTAGAACCACTTAAAGCCTCATCTCCATATACCACGAGAACATTAAATCCAAGCATGATGATAAGCGCAAATACGGGTATTAATGCAGCCCAAATACTTAGCTCTTTTTTGTTGACGTTTTCTTCAGCGTGGGGCGTATGGTTTTCCATTCAGTTTTAGCGGTTTATATCTAAAAGCTATGATTCGGTAGTCCGAAGATGTTTTTAGAAATTATAAAAGTTTAGCTTAGATTAAATTTTCGATTGTAATGTTACGATTTTAGATAAAAGTATGCAAGGTTTAGCTTTCTGGCTGTGATTTTAAATCGAATAGTATAGTAAAATCTAAATAATACGAAAAAATTACGAACAATATCGATTGAAGTTTCAGTTTTCTTAAAAGTTTAGAAAGGCGATTAGGAGGCATTGGTGGTTTAGAGAATAGTCGTACTTTTGTAAGTATTGTTATTAAATCAACATAAAAAACTTATTGTTATGAGTACATATGATGTTGCAGTTATAGGTTCTGGCCCAGGTGGATACGTGGCAGCCATACGCTGCGCACAACTGGGAATGAAAACTGCAATCATAGAAAAATATTCCACTCTTGGTGGGACTTGTTTAAACGTAGGTTGTATCCCTAGTAAAGCCCTTTTGGATTCTTCACATCATTATCACGATGCGGTAAAGCATTTTGAGGATCACGGAATCGAAATCTCAGGAGAAGTGAAAGTGAATCTTGAAAAGATGATGGATCGTAAAGCCTCTGTGGTTAGTCAAACCTGTGATGGGGTTAAATTCTTAATGGATAAGAATAAAATTGATGTTTTTGAAGGAATTGGTTCCTTTAAAGATAAAACTCATATCAATATTGAGAAAAATGACGGTGAAACCGAAACCATAGAAGCTAAAAAAACCATTATAGCTACGGGAAGTAAACCGGCAAATCTTCCGTTTATAGAGTTAGATAAAGAGCGGGTAATCACCTCAACTGAAGCTTTAAAGTTAGAAGAAATTCCGAAGCATTTAATCATTATCGGTGGTGGTGTAATTGGTCTTGAGTTAGGCCAGGTGTATAAGCGACTTGGTGCAGATGTTTCTGTAGTGGAGTATATGGATAGAATTATCCCAACGATGGATAGTGCCCTGTCTAAGGAACTTACTAAGGTTTTAAAAAAACAAGGAGTAAAGTTCTATACGAGCACCAAAGTAAAATCTGTTGAGCGTAACGGAGATGAAATTGTTGTAAAAGCAGATGATAAAAAAGATAAAGAAGTAGAACTTAAAGGAGACTACTGTTTAGTTTCAGTAGGAAGACGTCCTTATACAGATGGTTTGAATGCCGATGCCGCCGGAGTAGAGATTGATGATAAAGGTCGTATTGCAGTAAATGAGCATTTACAAACAAATGTCGAAAATATTTATGCTATTGGTGATGTGGTAAAAGGCGTAATGCTGGCACATAAAGCTGAAGAAGAAGGTAGCTTCGTAGCTGAAGTTATTGCCGGGCAAAAACCGCATATAAATTACAATCTTATTCCTGGAGTGGTGTATACCTGGCCAGAAGTAGCCTCTGTAGGTAAAACTGAAGAGCAATTAAAAGAAGATGGAGTAAAATATAAAGAAGGCAAATTCCCAATGCGGGCTTTAGGTCGTTCAAGAGCAAGTGGAGATATTGATGGAATGATCAAAATCCTTGCGGATGAAAAAACGGATGAAGTACTTGGTGTTCATATGATTGGCGCCCGTACGGCAGATCTTATTGCTGAAGCCGTCACCGCGATGGAGTTTAGAGCCTCTGCAGAGGATATCGCACGGATGAGCCACGCGCATCCAACTTACGCTGAAGCTGTAAAAGAAGCTGCGTTGGCCGCGACAGATAATCGTGCAATACACGTGTAGTATTATAATTGTTCAATAAAGAAGCCCTGTTAAACTCTTAAAAGGGCTTCTTTATTGAACAATAGTTAAAAAAATCACTAAAAAAAAGTAAGGTTAATCGTTTAACGACTTTATGGTGACACTTGTCGGTTTTATTTTTTCATTAAATTTCTTTGAAGTACTCTTGCGTCAGATTTAACCTACTTCAATGAAAATAATTACACCTAATAGGGCCTTTTCTGCCCTATTTTTCATTTTAATCAATTTTACTTCCGGTATTGCCCAGGTGGGTATAGGAACATATTCTCCAGATGCCTCTTCTATTTTAGATATAAAGAGTGAAAATGCAGGATTATTAATTCCTCGTCTAGAATTAAAAGGAATAAATTATAGTACTCCGGTATCGAAACCTGCAAATGGATTGCTTGTTTACAATATAAACACGCAGAATGATGTAACCCCGGGATTTTATTTCTGGGCAAACGATAAATGGAATCGGATTTCAGAAACAGTAAATGCCTGGAATACGAGTGGTAACAAGAACACGACAGACGATAACTTTTTGGGTACTACAGATAGCAGACCTCTAAATTTTAGAGTGGCAGATAATAAAATTGCCTCTTTTGGAACCAGCAATAACATAAGTTTTGGATTGAATGCTACTGCGGCAAACCGTAATGCTATTGCTATTGGAGATCAAGCCAATGCGGCGACTTCAAATAGTATTGCATTTGGATATGTCTCGAATTCAACGGGAGATAACGCAGTTTCCATAGGATGGGATGCCATCGCTTCAGGGAAGGATGCTTATGCAATAGGTCGTAGTTCTCGTTCTGAAAATTCGAATACTGTAGCTATTGGCCGCGATGCTAATGCAAATGGCGCTAACGGGATATCTTTAGGAGTAGGAGCAAAGAGCAGCGGGAGTAATGCTACAGCCATTGGTTATCAGGCTAATGCTACCCAGGATAACTCAATAATTTTAGGCAATTCTAGTAGTTCATCAAATAGAGTGGGAATTGGTACCAATACGCCAAATCAAACTTCGATATTAGATGTGAACAGTACATCTAAGGGAGCTTTGATTCCCCGGATGACTGCTGCACAAAGAACAGCAATTACAAACCCTGCTACTGGTTTATTGGTTTACGATACTACAAGAAAATGCCTAAGTCAACAAGTAGGAACACCATCTTCTCCAGATTGGGTTTGTATTTCAGGAAACGTTGTGCGGTTCTTTTATTTACCAAGTTTAAATATTGATACTTCTACTAAAGGTACCGGAAGAACGGTAAACCTTTACCAATCTTATAAAGATCAATTTTCTTCTCCAGTAGTATCAAGCCCGGGAGCTTCAGGAATTCCTTATTTTAAATCTGCTTCAGATTTGGAGTATTATGTAACCGCCTATGATACTTCAGTTTTATCGAATCTTTCCATCAATAGTAATGGTGTTCTTACCTATGATGTGATAGGTAGTGCTACCCCCTGTTCTTTTATAAACGTAGTGTTGGTTGTAAAATAATTTCAGAAAAAATGAAAAATCTTTTCAGTTTAATACTGATGTTATTTTCAGCATATTCAGTTATGGCTCAATGTAATTGTGAGGAGACCATTTCCTCAAGTATTTGGAATGGAGGATTTACCTTTAGATCGAATAGAACTTATTGTATACAAGGAGATATAACAATACGATATAATGTGACTTTTCAGGATAACACTACTATCTGCATTCCTTCGGGATCGACGCTGAGAATAGATAATACCATTAATGGTAATGCTGCGAGTAGGGTAAAGGTGAACGTATATGGAAATTTCATTGTACCTAATACATTTCCGGTTAGTTTCAATATTCACGTATTTGAACGTGGAAATATAAGAGGCTTAGGCGGAGATGCTCAGGATATCCAGATGAATGGAAATAATTTTCATCTTTTAATTGAGGAAGGCGGAAACTATAAATTTGGAAATTTAAATCTAAATAATGATGGCAAAGAGAATACTGTAGAAAATCACGGTACGATGACGATTGATGGCGAAATTAATACACGTGATTCACGCTCAGCATTAAGATTGGATAATTACGGAACCATCGATATGAATGGAAATTTATATTTCAGTAATTCTGCTGGGACGAATACTTTTTATAATTATGGGGCTTTAAACTGTAAAGGAGTTTATTCTACAGATCCAACATTGCATATGCAAAATGCGGGTACCATGTCGATGTCTCAAAATTATGATAATACTGAAAATAGTGTGTTTTCCAATTGTGGAACGTTTAAAATGAACGGTAACTGGGGATTTAATCTAAGCGGATTAATCATTAATACGGGAAATATGATCATCCCAAACAGCTCTGTAGCTTTTTCATCTACTGGTAGAATTCATAATTATAGTGTGATCAGTTTAAAACAGATTAGTATGGATCCTAATTCTCTTATCTATAATGAAGGAGAAATAACATTTTCTGAGGCTCCTAATACGAATATTCGATTTGCTGGTCCAGAATCTAAAGAACAGCCCGAACATTCGGATTCTAAAAATTATGGTCGTTTTAAATGGCCTGGCACACAGTCCAATCAGTCGGGATGGGCCAGAGGAAATCTAAATTTCGTTACCACTACCCCCGGTAGTGTAAACGATAATAATTCTTATGGGATGTTTGGTAGATGGAACAGTGTAGAATTTGATAATTCGGTACGTTTTGGTAATTGTAACGACTGTACCGTTATCACAGAATACGATCAATGTGCAAATGCAGACGGTACCTGGCCTATAAATGTAAATAAACCTGAAATGCCAAAAAGTATACCTGTTAACAGGCATGTTAGAGCACACTTATAATTCATAAAGATATCACCTAAAAGACAGCCATTTGGCTGTCTTTTTCATTCTAAACTAACTCAGAAATTATAAGATTTCGGTTTTTTAATCTCTCATTGAGGGTTTAAACCACCCAGGTTTTTAAATTGATTTAGGAAGTAAATTAAAAGCCTGTGAAACTGAGTAAAATTCAAAAAGGGAACATGGGATGTATTAGAATAAAGTTTTGGAGGTTTTAAAGAGTGATTTTTTAATGAAATTCAGCTAATTTTTCCAGGACCTGTTCTTTAAAACTTCGGCTTATGGGGATCGATTTTTGTCTTAGTACTACCTGTTCATTCGTATACGATTCAATTTTAGTGATCGAAACGATAAACGATCTATGGGTTCTTAGAAATTTAGATTTTGGTAATTTCTCTTCAATAGCACTAATGGTTTCTCTGGTGATCTTCGTATCAGTGAGTAGATGGATTTTTAAATAATCAGCATAACTCTCGATATAAAGCAACTCCTCAAAGTCGATTTTCACCATTTGACGATCTATTTTTACAAAAATAAATTCCGCTTGCTTTTCAGCGATTTTGGTTATTTCCTTTTCTGAATGATTTTTCCGGTAATTATTAATCGCATCCAACAAACGATCAAAAGAAACAGGTTTTAATAAATAGTCGGCTGCATGCAAATCAAAACCATCTATAGCATATTCCCGGTAAGCGGTGACGAATATAATCTGAAGGTTCTTATTGATCGATTTCGCAAAAGAAATCCCTGAAATTCCCGGCATGTTGATGTCCAAAAAGATAAGGTGAACATTTTCTTTACTAATTATATTAAATGCTTCAGTTGCATTGCTACATCTTTCTAAGACATGAATACCTTCAATTTTAGAAAGATGATTTTCCATAATATCCAGCGCAACGGGCTCATCATCTACAAGAATACAATTAATGGGTGCTGGCATTTATTCAGAATTAATGTTGTTTAAATTAACGATTTTCAGCAACGGACTTTTACTTTTTTATAGTAGTTAAAATAATGATCCCCAGTCTCCCAATAAGAAATGTAAAGGTACCAAAAATGATGGTGAGTAAGGTAACTTTTAGTCCTCCTGCTAATAACTCAGTAGATACATTTCCCCAGGATTCGATCGCGTCAAACATTTGTATTAAACCAACAAATTGAAAAAGTAATCCGCTTACCAAAGCAAATAAACCTACATGATGAATCAAACTGAGCGTTTTTTTGAAAAGATGATCCTTTGATAATTTTAAAGATGCAAAGATGATTAAACCAATAGTAGTTAAAAAGCAAATTAGGATGGTCCACATGGCAAAAGGACCGCCTTCGTTAATTCTTTCGGCTAATTGACTAAAAAATCCAGGGTTTTGATAAAGTAATACAAAGTTCATAATATTAAATTTAAGAATTGATGCAGCAAACTTAGCAGCCTTTTAGCTTCAAAAACTCACTTTGCGATAAATGACATGATTATACTGGTTTTCTACATTAAAGATAGAGGTTAAGGAGGAATTATCACTAAACTTGTAGAAAACTGCTCATTTTTTGTTGTTCGTCGCAAAAGTTCAAAAAGCATAAATAGGCTTAGCATATTTGTAATTTTATGTCACTACGCTTGATTTTAAATATTTTAAAGAAGATCATATTCCATAGCCTGTATTGGAATGCCGTACTTTTCTTTTATATGTTCTTTTTTGCGATAGAGGATTCAGATTTGTGGTTATCTGCACAATTTTCTCTTGCGTTAATGCCGGTAACTATCGGCACTACCTATACTTTTTCATATACTTTAATGCCTAATTACCTTTACAGGAGAAAATATTTTTTATTTGGTCTTTATTCATTTTATGCTCTTGTTATTTCGGCTTCATTAATCATTTTTTCAGCATTTTATGGCTATCTACTTAGTGTAGGCTTGGAGTGGGAGGGAAGTTATCCTGTTTCTAAAGGATTAACCTTTATATTTTTTGCGGTGTATTTGGTCATTGCTTTTGGCTGTAGTTTAAGCCTAACCAAATCTTATTTTAAAACCTTGAACAAAAATGAAGAATTAAAAAATACTTTATTAGAGAATGAATTACAGCTTAAAATTCAGGAATTAAAGTATTTAAAAATGCAAATTCATCCTCATTTCCTATTCAATACCCTAAATACGATTTATGGTTTGGCGCTCACCAAAAAAGATTCGGCACCGGGAATGATCTTAAAACTGGCCGATTTACTGGATTATATTTTATATGAAATCAATAAAAATAAGGTGCCATTACATCGAGAGATACAACACCTAAAAGACTATATTGAGTTAGAGAACCTTCGTTTTGGTAACCGGTTAATTGCTGAAATAAGTATTGCTGATTTTTCAACGGATATTGAAATTCCACCTATGCTTTTTCTACCATTCCTGGAAAATTCATTTAAACATGGAAAATCTGCTGAAGGAATTCTGAATATAAAATGGAAGCTCGAAATTATCGAAGATCAATTGCTGTTTTTACTGAAGAATTCGGTACCAGCACGCAAGGAAATTTTAGACCAAAATTCTGGAATTGGTCTTGAAAATATCCAAAAACGCCTAAAGTATATTTATGGAGAGGCGTATGGTTTAGAAGTTATCACAACACAAAAGTCTTACTCAGTTTTACTAAAAATTCCTATTAATTTTTAGCATTTCGAATCTTGTAAATTTGTTTTTTGTATTCGAAGATTTACTATCTTTAATAGGTTAATCCTAATTCTTATTAATTATGGCAAAAGCAAAGTCACCAGCTAAAAATTCGGCTAAAAAAGAACCGGTTTTAAGCTTAAAGGAAAAGAGAGCAGCAAAAGCGGCAAAGAAAACGAACAGAAGCTAAAGTTTAAACTTAAGATGGTATAAAAAAAGGAGCAAATTTGCTCCTTTTTGATTATCATTTTTTACGCCGGCGATTAGCATTTTTATCCCCTCGCGTTTTTGGTTTTTTATATTTTTTGGCAATTTCTCTCCGATAAGAACCTCCAAGGTTTACTTTTTTGTTCTTTTCTTTTTTCTCATGAAAAGCAGGACCAGCTTCATCGGATGCTTTGCTAGGATTATTAATTTCAATGGCTCTTGGGCGTTCTTCAGGAATTAATTCATTAGAAATTTTTACTGCCGCAGGAATCTCTATTTTAGGAACCTCCATTTTCATTAATTCTTCGATCGCCTTTAAGTATTCCAGCTCTTTTTCCGTAGTAAAAAGTATCGAATTTCCTTTTTTCTCGGCACGTCCCGTTCGTCCTATCCTGTGCATATAATTTTCAGGATAATTAGGCGTATCGAAATTGATCACGTGAGAAACGGCATCAAGATCCAAACCACGCGCCATTACATCAGTAGCGATCATTATTCGGGTTAGGCCTTCATCAAAATCTTCTACATTTTTTAATCGGTAGTTCTGGCTTTTTCCCGTGTGTACCAAACTAACTTCTCCAGGGAATTTTTGTCCTAGACTATCAAACAATCGATCGGCAATTCGTTTGTCAGAAATGAAAATAAGTATCTTTTTAAAGGTTTCTTTATCACTAAAGAGATGCTTTAAAAGATTAGCTTTTGTATTGAAATTGGGCAAAATATACCCTTGTTGTTGGATATTATCTAGTGGAGTACCACTAACCGCGATCGAAATTTTCTCTGGAGTGTTAAAATTTTCATTGATCATTTCCTCTACCGTTTCAGTCATCGTGGCAGAGAACATAATGCTTTGCCTGTTGGGTGGCAGCAGTTCTATGATATTATTCACCTGAAATTTAAAACCAAGATCCAGCATTACATCTACTTCATCGATCACGAATTTCTGAATCGATTTTAGCTGAACTGCTCGTCGTAAGACAAGATCATAAAGTCGCCGTGGGGTGGCAACTACAATATCTAAACCACGTTGTAACTCCTGTTGCTGTGTATTAATATTTACACCACCATAAATCCCTGCAACGCGTAAATTAATATATTTTGCTAGTTTATCGATCTCTTCAACAACCTGTACCACCAGTTCACGAGTGGGTACCATGATTAAAATTCGTGGATTTTTTTGCTTAGAAAATTTAAGCATTCTAAGCAATGGTAGTAAATAAGCATAAGTTTTACCGGTACCGGTTTGCGCTATTCCAACAACATCTCTCCCAGACATAACCGGTGCAAATGCCTGCTCCTGGATTGGAGTTGGTTTTTGGATGCCCATTTCTTCCAGGGCATTGCGTAAAGGTGTATTTAAATTAAGATCTTGAAAACTCACAACAGGCAGTTTAATTTTTTGCAAAGGTAGGCTATGATGCTCAAAGAATTACTCTGAAATCAGGAATTTGTTTGATGATCAAAACCCAGGGATACCTAATTTGAAAACTAATCGATAGTTATAGTATAAGTTGCGCTATACTCTTTTTCTTTTTCTAAAGCAATAATACCTTCTTTGGTTTTAAAGTTTTGATCGGTGCTTTCTACATCTGCAATCCCCAACCATGGTTCAATGCAAACATAAGGTGCACCGGGCTTGGCCCAAATGCCAAGGTTTTTAAAATCCTTGTACGAAACACTTAAAATAGATCCATGTTTTTTACTTTTTAAGCTAACGTGTTTTGAAACAATATTTTTAAAAATTAAAGCATCATTATTAAAAAGGTCTTTGGTAAGCTGAATTTTATCACTGTTTTCAATCACCATTTTAGTATTCTCGCTTACCAGTCCGCTTTCTCCTAAAAGAAAAGTTTCTAAATTCAGGTTTTGATCGAATTCCAAATAGTAATCTTCATATTTCTCTCCATCAAAAAGCGGTGCATTAAATGCCGGATGCCCGCCAATCTGAAAATAAATGGGTTTCGCATCCAGATTTTTAACCAGATGATTCACTTGTATCGATTTGTCTTTTAAAGTGAAACAAAGATTAAATTCAAACTCAAAAGGATAGATTTTACGTAACTCCTCATTGCTTTTTATGCTGAAGGTAATTGAGGTTTCCGTTTGATCTTTCACTTCTAGATTTTCGTTATGCCTAATAAATCCATGTCTGGGCATATCGTAATATTGCCCTTCATATTTGATCTTTCCGCCTTTTAAGGCTCCGATAACAGGGAATAAGTTTGGAGCATGGCTGCCCCAAATTTCAGGGTCAGCCTGCCACATGTATTCTTTATTGTTTTGCAGGTTTTTAATACTACATAATTCGGCTCCATTATGTTGAATCCCGATTTGTAAGTGATCGTTTTTGAGTATATACATGATTTATGGTTAGTTTTTACAGATAAACTACTGTATGGCAATCCACGAGTCGTTTATCAGGAAATTATTTTTTATCCGAGGCATCCTGATCACGATAGCTATAGTGACGGCGAAATATTTAATCTCGATTATCGAGTAAATATAAAGCCTCTTTTTGTTTAAACTATATTTAAGAACATAAAAAATTTTTATGTTAGGTGTATATTGTTTCTTTTTGAAGTAATACGAAAAGCCTGTTTTTAATGCTACCTTTGAGGCATCATTAAAAATTACAATATAATGAAACGTATTTTAGGCTTCGCAGGTTCCAACAGTAGTAAATCTATCAATTCGCAACTTGTTCGTAATATATTAGATAGATTTTCGACAGATTTTGAAACAACGCAAATCGATATTCGCGATTTTGAGTTGCCATTTTATGGTGAAGATTTAGAAAAGAAACAGGGAATACCGCAGCGCGCCAAGGATTTTGCTAATGAAATCGAAAAGAGAGATGCTTTAATTATTGCGATTAACGAGCATAACGGTAGTTTATCTGCCGTATTTAAAAACTTAATTGATTGGGTTTCTCGACACCATCGTGGTTTTTTAACCGGAAAAAAAATCATTTTGGTAGCAGCTTCGCCAGGAGGTAGTGGAGCAGCAAGTGCGATGGCTTACGCAAAAACAGCTTTTGGTATATTTGGTGGCGAAGTGGTAGCTACTATTAGCTTTCCTAATTTTTATGATAATTTTGAAAATGGAGAAATTATCAATACACAACTTGAAGAAGAAGTTCAGTCAAAAATAAATACTTTTGCGCAACAAATTTAATTAGCGTGCGCAGTACCAAGATTTTTGAACTTTCTGATGTAGCTTTATTTAAGCAAAAATTGCTAAGCTGGGCTTCTGGATTTAGAGAAGTGGTTTGGCTGGATAGCAATGATTATCCAGATAAATATCGTCAATACGATGCAATTCTAGCGATAGAAGCTTTTACGGCCATCAAAACCGATACTGTAGAAGCGTTTAAAAAATTAAAGGAATATCAGCAGACTACGGCCGATTGGATTTTTGGGTATTTATCCTATGACCTGAAAAATGATACTGAAAATTTAAAAAGTAAAAATCATGACGGACTTTTATTTCCAGAGCTTTATTTTTTTCAGCCTCAAAAATTGTTTTTGCTTAAAGGAAATCAACTTGAAGTACAATACCTTAGAGTGGTTGATGATGAAATTGATTTAGATTTTACTGAAATAAGTGATATTATATTTCCTGAAAAAACACCTGAAAGACCTCAAAAGTCTGCTATATATTCAAGACTTTCCAAAGAAGAATATTTGAGGAAAGTTGAAAATATGATAAGGCACATTTATCGCGGAGATATTTATGAAGCCAACTTTTGCCAGGAATTCTATATTGAAAATGTAGCGCTAGACCCTATACAGGCGTTTAATCAACTCAACAGCATTTCCAACCCACCTTTTGCCAGTTTTTTAAAGATGGAAAACTACCATGCTATGTGTGCTTCACCAGAGCGTTATATGCAGAAGAATGGAAATAGGCTTATTTCTCAGCCTATTAAGGGAACTGCAGCCCGGCATAGTGATCCACAAATAGATGTTGAAAATGCCCAAAAGCTTACCGAAGATTTAAAGGAACGATCAGAAAATATCATGATCGCCGATTTGGTTCGAAACGATCTTTCGCGCACGGCAAAAAAAGGAAGCGTAAGAGTAGAAGAATTATGCGAAGTCTATTCTTTTAAGCAGGTCCATCAGTTGATTTCAACAATTTCGGCAGAACTTCAGGAGGAGGTATCAGCAGTCGATGTACTACAAAGTACTTTTCCGATGGGCAGCATGACGGGTGCTCCAAAAATTTCAGCAATGAAAATTATTGAGGAACTAGAAGAAAGCAAACGCGGACTTTATAGCGGAGCAATTGGTTATTTTACTCCAGAAGCCGATTTTGACTTTAACGTGGTTATTCGAAGCATACTCTATAATTCAGAAAATAACTATGCCTCCTTTTCGGTTGGGGGAGCCATTACCGCACAATCTAAACCAGAAAAGGAATATGAAGAATGTATGGTAAAAGCCAAAGCGATGAGACAGGTGTTGGAATCTCTAAGCCAATTTTAAGTTTAAAAACAGGAAACTTTAAAAATTCAGCTTATCGAATTTTGTATCTTTGGTTTTTATGGAAAAAGCATTTAAAGATCATATAAAATCGGACTTCCCAAATTTGGTGAATGCCAAATTGATCCTTGCAGTAAGTGGTGGTGTAGATAGTATGGTTTTAATGCGTCTTTGTAAAAAGGTAAAACTAGATTTTGCTATAGCGCATTGTAACTTTAATCTAAGAGACAATGAAAGCGATGGTGATGAAGAGTTTGTAGTGCGAGCGGCACAAAATCTAGAGTTAAAAGTTCATATTCAACATTTTAATACCATTTCTTTTGCTGAGGAGCATAAGCTTTCTATACAAATGGCAGCGAGAGAATTGCGGTATCACTGGTTTGAAGAATTACGAATCGCTGAAAATGCCGATTATATTCTGGTAGCACATCATGCTAATGATTCTTTAGAGACTTTTCTGATTAATTTTGTGAGAAGTACAGGACCTGAAGGATTAGCGGGTATCAAAGCTGAGAATGATAAGATTTTACGTCCATTACTAAAATTTAGCCGGCAGGAAATTGAAAATTATGCCCGTGATCATCAGATTTTATGGCGGGAAGATAGCAGTAATGCTTCTACAAAATATCTTCGGAATAAAATAAGGCATCAGGTTATTCCAATATTGGAAGAAATGAACCCTCAATTTTTAGAAGGTTTTAAAAACACCCAGGAATACTTACGCCAGCAATTAGATCTTGTTGAGGATTATACCGAGCTGATTTATAAAAAAGCGGTTAAAAAGGTAGATTTTGGCTATTCTTTCGATGTGCTTTTTCTTCAGCGTTTGCCACATGCCAAGGCCGTTTTATATCAACTTCTAAAAACATTTGGATTTACCGAATGGAATGATGTCTATAATTTACTGGAGGCGCAATCTGGCAAAATGGTATTTTCTAATACGCATCGACTCGTAAAAGACCGGGATGAGCTGTATTTAACTAAAATCGATCAGTCTCGCATAAAAGAAACCTATGATATTGCAGAAAATGAGGAGAATTTTATGCTACCCAATGCCGCGTTTAGCTTCCATCAGGTTTCAGCCATCCAGGAAACTAACCGGAATATTATTTATGTAAATGCCAGTAAACTACAATATCCTTTAAGACTTCGTCGTTGGCAGAAAGGCGATAGCTTTCATCCATTTGGGATGAAAGGTCGTAAGAAAGTAAGCGACTTTTTTAAGGACAATAAATTATCTTTGCCGCAAAAGGAAAATACCTGGTTATTAACTTCTGGTGATAAAATCGTTTGGATTGTAAACTGGCGTGCAGATAATCGATTTGCGATAACATCCGAAAATCAACCCATATTAAAAATTACCTTTCATCAATGAATAAATTTATAGCCTTAGCAGTATTATTTTTTGCTATTTTACCCCTAAAAGCGCAGGTTTTCGATCCGTCGATGGCTGGTGGCGGTCAATTTGAAAATCCGGTTACCTGGGAAGCTTCTTTCGAAGAAGAAAATGATAGTATTTATATCATCAAAATTAAAGCCGAATTGGAAGGTAACTGGCATTTGTACTCGCAAAAAGAAGTAGAAATGGATATTGCTCCAATTCCTACTCAATTCACTTTTAATGTTGAAGAAGAGGAGTACGAGCTTATTGGGGAAACCTTAGAACCGGAAGTAGAACCGGTTTACGATGAGGTTTTTGAAGCTAATATTACGTATTTCGAAGAAGAAGCTGAATTTACTCAGAAAATAAAGGTGGTTAATCCTGAAGATACTCAGGTTGTTGTTGAAGTGTATTATTCGGTTTGTGATGATAAACAATGTTTACCGCCAGAAACCGAACGTTTCACTCTTTCCCTGGGCAGTAACAAAATAACTCAGGGATTTACAGATTTAACTATTGAAGATGAAGACCAAAGTTTAGCTCAACAATTAGATATTAAAGTACAGGGCTGGGAAGGCTATGAAACAGAAAAAGAGGAATCTTCTTATTTGAGTATTTTCTTTTTAGGCTTTGTAGGTGGTTTAATCGCATTATTAACACCATGTGTGTTTCCTATGATTCCGTTAACCGTATCTTTCTTTACTAAAGGGGCTCAAACACGCTCTAAAGGAGTTACCAATGCCATATTGTACGGTTTCTTTATATTTTTAATATATGTGCTTTTAAGTTTGCCTTTTCATTTACTGGATAGTGTAAACCCCGAATTGCTAAATAATATCTCAACCAATGTTACCCTAAATGTCATATTCTTTGTGATATTTATTGTTTTTGCGTTTTCTTTTTTCGGGTATTACGAAATCACTTTACCCAGTTCATGGGGAAATAAACTTGATGATAAAGCCAGCAGTATAGGTGGGATTATCGGTATTTTCTTTATGGCGGTTACACTTGCGATAGTTTCTTTTTCCTGTACTGGGCCAATTTTAGGATCGCTTCTTGGAGGTTCATTAAGTAGCGATGGTGGTGCAACGTTGCTTTCTATAGGAATGGGCGGTTTTGGGCTGGCTTTAGCCTTACCATTCGCTTTATTTGCCTTATTTCCAAACTGGTTAAATTCCTTACCAAAAAGTGGTGGCTGGTTAAATTCAGTAAAAGTGGTTTTAGGTTTTATAGAACTGGCATTAGCTTTTAAATTTTTATCGAATGCAGATTTAGTAGATCACTGGGGGATTTTAAAAAGAGAAGTATTTTTAGGAATATGGATTATTTTAGGCATTGGTCTTACACTATATCTTTTTGGTGTAATTCGTTTTCCGCATGATGGGCCAAAACAAAAAATAAGCAAAGCAAGATTTGGTCTTGGTATTTTAAGTTTGCTATTTGTGTTGTATTTAATCCCCGGCCTTACCAATACTTCTTATTCTAATTTAAAATTATTAAGTGGTTTCCCGCCGCCAATGTTTTATAGCCTTTACGATAAAGATACCAGTGGTCCCATGGGGCTTGAAAGTTATCATGATTTTGAAGAGGGCGTAAAAGCAGCCAAAGAGCAGGGAAAACCAATTATAATTGATTTTACAGGTTGGGCTTGTGTGAACTGTCGTAAAATGGAAGAGCAGGTATGGACCGACCCTGAAGTATACGATATTCTTAAAAACGACTATATTTTAATATCACTTTATGTAGATGATAAAGAAGAGCTACCAGAAGATAAACAGTTTAATTACGAACGCCCGGACGGTAGTATTAAGAAAATAAAGACAGTGGGGGACAAATGGGCGACTTTCCAGACCTTAAATTTTAAAAATAATTCGCAACCTTTTTACGTGCTTTTAGATAGTAATTTTAATCTGTTAAACAAGCCAACTGGTTATACGCCAAAAGTTTCAGAATACATATCCTGGTTGGAAAATGGACTTCAGAAAACAGAGGAATTAGCTAAAAAATAAAAATCCTTTACCATTCGCGGTGTAATTTCTATCTTTAGGGATTAAAAATACAATTCCTGAATAATGAAATTACACCAGCGATCATTACTTTATACGTTATTACTATTTGTAGTATTTCAGGTTGCTGCTCAATCGGGCAGTGATTACAACGTAAAAGATCATTACACCAAAACCGAAGTGGATATTCCCATGCGGGATGGTACTAAACTGCACACTACAATTTATGCTCCTAAGGATACCTCAAAAAAGTATCCAATTATTATGCAAAGAACGCCTTATAGCTCCAGACCTTATGGAGAAGGACAAATGCGTTCTATGATTGGTCCTAACCAGTACCTGATGCAACAGGGAAATATTATCGTGTATCAGGATGTACGCGGGCGTTGGATGAGTGAAGGAACGTATGATAACATGCGTGCCTATATTCCCAATAAAAAAGGAGAACAATTTGATGAAGCCAGCGATACTTATGATACTATCGATTGGTTGGTAAAAAATGTAGATAACAATAATGGAAACGTTGGAATGTGGGGAATTTCTTACCCAGGATTCTATTCAGTTTATTCTTTAATAGATTCTCACGAAGCTCTAAAAGCGGTTTCACCACAAGCGGGAATTTCAGATTTCTTTTTCGATGATTTTCATCATAATGGTGCTTATCTCTTAAGCTACTGGAGGGCAACTGCACTTTTTGGATATCAAAAGGATGCCCCTACAACAGAGAGTTGGTATGAGTTACCAGAACTTGGCACTCAGGATCAGTATCAATTCTTCTTAGATCATACACCACTAAGTACTTTAGATGAATATTATAAAGAAGATAACGAATTCTGGCAACAGTTAAAAGACCATCCTAATTATGACGAATTTTGGCAATCCAGAGGGATTATCCAACATTTAGATGATGTAAAACCTGCGGTGATGATTGTTGGTGGATTATTTGATGCTGAAGATTTATATGGACCATTTAATGAATACAGGAAAATTGAAAAATCCAGCAATACCTATAATATTTTGGTGTATGGCCCCTGGAGCCACGGTGACTGGGCTCGGGAAAGCGGGAGGCAGTCTGTTGGCAATGTGTATTTTGAGGATAGCCTTTCTACAAGATTTCAACAGGATTACGAAACAAAGTTCTTTAACCATTTCTTAAAACAAAACGGTAAAGGCTCCTTAGACTTGGCTGAGGCACATATTTATGATACCGGTAAAAGGGAATGGACAGATTATGGGCAGTGGCCTCCAAAAAATACCGTAACAAAAACTTTTTATTTAGGGGATGATCAGGAACTTACAACCCAGCCAACAGATACAAAACAAGAGTTTGTAAGTGACCCTGCAAAACCGGTATCGTATAACGATGAAATCAAGACGGTATTTACGCCACGGGAATACATGACCGGCGACCAGCGGTTTGCAGCAAGAAGACCGGATGTACTGGTGTATGAAACCGAAGTTTTAGACGAAGATCTAAGTGTGGTTGGCGAAATTGAAGCAATGCTAAAAGTTGCAACTACGGGAAGCGCTGCAGATTGGGTAGTCAAAGTGATCGATGTATACCCTCCAGATGCCGAGAACTATCCTGAAACGATGGATCATTTAAAGATGAGCAATTATCACATGATGGTTCGTAGTGAGGTGATGCGGGGCCGTTTTAGAAATGATTTCTCAAAACCAGAGCCGTTTGAGCCTAACAAAAAGACTGATGTAAATATTACATTACAAGGGGTAAACCATACCTTTAAAAAGGGCCATAAGATGCAAATCCAGATTCAAAGTACCTGGTTTCCTTTAATCGATCTTAACCCACAAACTTATGTAGACAACATTTTTAAAGCTGAAAAAGACGATTTTCAGAAACAAACACATACCGTATTTGGAGATTCTGCCATTAAATTTTCGGTACTGAAAAAATAAAAAGTAATGCTGAGGAATTTAAGAAAAGTAAGCTTTTTTCTGATCGTATTGGCTTTTGCCGCCTGCACAAACCAGAAGAAACAAAACTATTCTGAAGCTGAAATTTCTGAGGCTTCTGAAAAACTGAATCAATATTTTGAAGAACAGTTCGAAATAGAAGTTCAGGAATCGCCTATGATGCAAACCCAGCTGGGTAGAAAAACGAACTATGGAAAATGGGACGATTTTTCTCATTTACGTTACGCAGACGAGCTGAAAGAGGCAAGAAAGCGAAAAGATTATCTGGATAAGATCGATCCAAATTCATTAAATGAAGAGACCAACCTGAGTTACCGATTGTATAAAAGCCAGGTCTATAATGAAATTGAAGATTATGATTATCGATTTTATGATTATCCGGTAAATCAAATGTTTGGATATCATACCCGTTTACCGGCTTTTTTAATCAATAATCACAGAATCGATTCTATCGCAGATGCGAAGGCATATATCTCAAGATTAAAAGGTTTCACAAAAGCTTTTAAACAAGTGATTGGCGGAATTAAGATTAGAGAGCAAAATGGAATTATTCCACCGCGATTTGTTTTTGAAAAGGTACTTGATGATTGTCGTAATATCATTAAAGGAAAACCTTTTGAAAAGTCTGAAAATGCAAGTACGCTTTTAGAGGATTTTAAAGGAAAAGTAGATAAACTTGAAATTGATGAAGATCAGAAAGTAAAGTTGATAAGAGAGGCAGAGTTAGCTTTGGTAGAACACGTGCAACCGGCGTATCTTTCATTGATAGAAATACTGGAAAGTCAACAAAAAAGAGCTAATAGTGACGATGGAGCCTGGAAATTCCCGAAAGGTGATAAATTTTATAGTCTTGCCCTTAAGCGAACCACAACCACAGATATGACTGCGGAAGAAATCCACGAATACGGTCTTAGTGAAGTAACCAGGATTCAGGGAGAAATGGAAAAGATCATAAAGGAAGTGAATTTTGAAGGTTCGCTACAGGATTTTTTCGACTTTATGCGAAATGATGAACAATTTTATTACGAGAATACGCCAGAAGCTAAAAAGAAGTATTTAGCTGATGCAAGATCGATTATAGATAAAATGCGGGGCAAACTTGACGATCTGTTTTTAACCAAACCAAAGGCCAAAATTAAAGTAAAAGCGGTAGAAGCTTTTCGCGAGAAAAGTGCAGGAAAGGCATTTTACCAACAACCCGCACCGGATGGTTCCCGTCCTGGTATATTTTACGTAAATCTTTATGATATGAAAGCCATGCCAACCTATCAATTAGAGGCTTTGGCTTATCACGAAGGTATCCCGGGACATCATATGCAAATTGCCATTGCTCAGGAATTAAAAGGTATTCCGCAATTCAGAAAATTTGGGGGGTACGGTGCTTATATTGAAGGTTGGGGATTGTACAGTGAATATCTACCAAAGGAAATAGGGTTTTACAAAGATCCTTATGCTGATTTTGGTCGTCTGGCGATGGAATTGTGGAGAGCCTGTCGTTTAGTCGTCGATACCGGCATTCATCATAAAAAATGGAGCAGGGAAGAAGGTATAGAATTTTATAAAAAGAACACACCAAATGCCGAAAGTGATTGTATTAAGATGGTAGAACGACATATTGTGATGCCAGGCCAGGCCACCGCTTATAAAATAGGAATGAAGAAAATACTGGATTTAAGAGAAAAATCTAAAGCTGCTTTAGGAGAAGATTTTGACATTAAAGAATTTCATGACGTTATTCTTTTGGATGGAGCATTACCTTTAGATGTTTTAGAATCCAAAGTTGATCGCTGGATTGAAGAGAAGAAATAGATTTAAAGTCGTCCTGTATTAGGACGATTTTTTTATTATTATAAACTATATAAAATTGGAAAATAATACAGAGTTAAAAACCGTGAAGCTGGTAAATAAAGCCAGTACAGAGGTTAGTATCGTAAATTTTGGTGCAGCTATTGGGAGTATTAAACTTTACGATAAAAATCAGAAAATGGTAAATGTAATCGTATCACCAAGAATACAGGATTTACCAAGCCCCTTAAATAAAAGCCATAACCAGTGCTTTGGAGCTTCTATAGGTAGATATGCCGGAAGGATTTCTGAAGGGAAATTTGAACTGGAAGGCAAAGAATTTAGTCTTTATCAAGAAAATGGTGTGCATTTGCACGGTGGGGAACATGGATTCCAGTATAAATACTGGGAGATTGTAGAAGAAAAGCATGAAGAAAACCCTACTGTAAAATTAAGGTACTTTAGTAAACATAATGAAGAAGGTTATCCCGGTAATTTAGAAGTTTTTGTTACATATACTCTAAATGAGGAAAACGACTTGATTATCGAATATGAAGCAAAAACCGATAAAAAAACAGTAATTAACTTAACCAATCATGCGTATTTTAATCTTAACGGAGAGGGTAGCGTAAGCGATCACTTTTTAAAAATTAATGCAGATAAGATTTTAGAAATTAACGATAAGCAATTACCTACCGGAAATTTAAATAATTTGCAGGGACATGCTAAAGACTTTGCAAGTAATCGTTTAATAGGAAATAGAAATCTTGATGACACTTTCGTACTTAATAGTGACGGTGACGAGTTAGCTGCACAACTTTTTGCTCCGTTAACAGGAATAAAATTAGATATGTCTACCAATCAACCTGCGGTAGTGGTATATGCTCCAGAAGCTTTACCGGATGATTTAAACTACCAAACCAGAATATCTGAATTTCCTTCGATTTGTTTTGAAGGGCAAAACTTCCCGGATGCGCCAAATTTCAGGAATTTTCCCAACAGTGTGTTGGAACCTGGGAACACTTATTACAATAGGATGAGTTTTAAATTTAGTGTAAAAAAATAGTAATTTTGACTATAAGCGTATTTTTTACGCTTATAATTTAAAAAAGTAATATCTTTAGCAAAATATTGTGAAAATTTTATTTCATTTGGGATTCGATGCGTTTTTCTAATTATTAGAAGCTACATCGATTTATTTTCAAATACTGAGATTTTCTAAAAAATACACTCTAAACTTTTTTATATGGAATTTGAATTATTAGACGTGATAGTATTCGTTGCCTATGCGTTGCTTATAATCGGGGTAGGATTATGGGTTTCTCGTGGGAAAGGAGATACTTCAGAGGATTATTTCCTGGCCAGTAAATCTTTGCCATGGTGGGCGATTGGTGCTTCACTAATTGCAGCAAATATTTCTGCAGAGCAATTTATCGGGATGTCTGGTTCTGGTTTTGCGCTAGGTTTGGCTATCGCCTCTTACGAATGGATGGCTGCCATTACTTTAATTGTAGTAGGTAAATTTTTCTTACCGATTTTTATTGAAAAGAAACTTTATACCATTCCAGAATTTATTGAGGTTCGTTACAGTAAGAACCTGAAAACGATCTTGGCTATTTTCTGGATCTGTTTATTTATTTTCGTAAATCTTACTTCTGTCCTTTACTTAGGAGCTACGGCGTTAGATACGATTATTGGTAGCGGCGATGGCGCAATTTTTATGGAATGTATTATTGGGCTTGCTTTGTTTGCTGCAGCTTACTCTTTGTATGGAGGTTTATCGGCAGTGGCATGGACAGATGTGGTACAGGTGGTACTTTTGGTTATTGGGGGGCTAATCACCACATATATCGCTTTAGAACACGTTTCCAGTGATGGAAATATCTTTACCGGTATGGCTGAAGTTTATGAGCAGGTACCCGAGAAATTCTCTATGATCCTTGATAAAGGAGAAATTATAACGCCTAATGGTAAGGATGCATGGTGGGATTTACCGGGAATCGCTGTTTTAGTTGGTGGTCTATGGGTAGCCAACCTTTATTACTGGGGCTTTAACCAGTATATCATTCAAAGAACCCTTGCGGCAAAAAGTTTAAAAGAATCTCAGCGTGGTATAGTTCTGGCAGGATTTTTAAAGATATTAATTCCACTTATTACCGTAATTCCAGGTATTATCGCTTTTGTAATGAACAGTGATGCCAGTGGTATGATTAACGAAGGGGTAACCAGTGCTTCTTTCTTTGGTGAAAACGGAAGAATTATTAATGATAATGCTGCCCCATGGTTAATAAAGGAATTTGTACCTGCTGGTCTTAAAGGACTGGTTTTAGCAGCACTTGCGGCAGCTATTGTCTCTTCATTAGCTTCAATGCTTAATTCTACGGCTACGATTTTTACCATGGATATTTACAAGCCATTCTTTCAGGAGAAAGCAGGAACTTCAGAAAAAGGCCTGGTAAATGTAGGTAGGGTTACGGCTTCTATTGCTTTGGTTATTGCCATTATTTTAGCCCCGCAATTAAAGAGTTTAGGACAGGTTTTCCAATATATTCAGGAATATACCGGTGTTGTTAGTCCGGGGATCTTAGCGGTATTTATGCTAGGATTATTCTGGAGAAAAACAACCAATAATGCAGCGATCTGGGGAGTACTGGTTTCAATTCCAATTGCATTGTACTTTAAAGTAGGGCCAAACGGATGGAGCGATTCTCCATTCTTTATTACCTGGCCATTTATGCATCAGATGATGGCCACATGGATTTTAACCATGCTTATCATGGTAATTATAAGTTACCTGGAAACCGGAGGCAAAATTCAGGAGAAATCAATTACCCTTAGCAAGAATTTATTCAAAACAGGACCTATTTTTAATATCGGTAGTTTTGTGATCATTTTGATCGTTGCCATGTTATATGCCATGTTCTGGTAGAAATAACGTTTTAATACCCAATAAAAAAATCCCGAAGCACTACACTTCGGGATTTTTTTATTGGTTGGTTAGTTAGAAAAATTATTGCTTTAAATAATGAATGTCACTTAGATTTTGTAATGTTTTTGCAGCCTGCTCTGCAGTGATGTCTCGTTGCGGACCAGCAAACATTTCGTAACCTACCATAAACTTTTTCACAGTAGCCGAACGTAATAGCGGCGGGTAAAAACTCATGTGCCAATGCCATTCGGGATATTCAGCGCCATCGGTTGGAATTTGATGGATTCCGCTTGAATAGGGGAACGATGTTTCAAAAAGGTTGTCATATTTTATAGTCAGTTTTTTAAGAATTTCAGCAAAGGCTTTTTCTTCGTCCTCATTTAACTGCCCAATATGCTGCTGATGTTTCTTTGGTGCGATCATAATTTCGTATGGCCAAACCGCCCAGTAAGGAACTAGCGCAACAAAATGCTCATTTTCTACGATAATTCGCTCTTTGGCTTCTAATTCCTGTTTTAAATAATCACCAAGTAAACTGCTTTGATTCTTATCCCAGTATTCTTTAAAATGCTTTGATTTTTTTTCAATTTCGGTTGGAATGGACATTTGTGACCAGATTTGCCCATGTGGATGCGGATTACTACAGCCCATAATGGCACCTTTGTTTTCAAAGATCTGCACATAATTAATATTTTCCTGGCTTCCTAACTCGTCATATTCTTTTTTCCAGGTTTTTACCACTTTAGTAATGTCTTCTTCTTCCATTAAAGGAAGGGTAAGGGAGTGATCTGGTGAAAAGCAAACCACTTTACAGATTCCAATTTCTGTTTCAGCCTTCATCAGCCCATTTTCCTGAGTAGCCACAGGACTATCGATTAGAAGGGCAGAGAAGTCATTTATAAAAGTGTATGGTTCTTTATAATCCGGATTTTTATCGCCGGTGCTTCTGGTATTTCCCGGGCATAGATAGCAACTGGGATCGTAGGTTTCCTTTTTAGGCGTAGTATCCTTTTCGGTTTTTCCCTGCCAGGGTCTTTTGGTACGATGTGGAGAACAAAGAATCCATTCGCCGGTTAAAATGTTATATCTTCTATGAGGGATCGAATTAATGTCGTGACTCATTGTTATCTTTTTCTAATTAATAATTAAAGCTTTTCTACGATCGTACCTTCACTAGGTGAAACAGCAATTGTGTCTAATTTTATATCGAACTTCTTAAAATAAGCTTCAGCAGCTTCAGCAATATATTCTTCGATTTTATCAGCTTCGATTAAATTGATAGTACAACCTCCAAAACCACCACCCATCATTCGGGAACCGTAGATATACTCTTTAGGCCTGGAGAATTCTACCAGGAAATCAAGCTCTGGGCAACTAACTTCATAATTATGCTGAAGGCCGTCGTGAGAACCGTACATCAAATCACCAAACTCGCTAAGTTCACCAGCTTTTATAGCTGTTGTAGCCTTCATTACGCGATTGTTTTCTTCGATTACGTAGCGTGACCGTTGGTATTGTTTTCCTTGTAGTTGCTCTTTAAACTCTTCAAGCATATCAAGATTTACATCGCGAAGACTTTTTACTTCTGGATATTGTTTTTGAATAATATCTACGGCAGCTTCACATTCTTGCCTACGGGTATTGTACTCACTATCGGCCAGGTTATGCGAAACATTAGTGTTTAGTAATAATAGTTTACAGGATTTAAAATCTGCCGGTATATATTCAGCATGTAAACTTTCACAATCTAAAAGGATTATATGATCCTGTTTACTCATTACAGAGGCATATTGATCCATAATTCCGCATTTGTTACCTACAAAATTATGTTCGGCTCTTTGCGAGAGCTGCGTGATTTCCAGTTTACTTAATCCAAGATCGAAAAGCGCATTTAGCCCCGCGGCAAACCCACATTCCAATGCTGCAGAAGAACTTATCCCAGCGCCGGTAGAAAGATCGCTTTTTATGATACAATCAAATCCTTTTAGTTTTTTGCCTAAAAGATTTATCTCGTTAGCCACTCCTAAAATATAATTTTCCCAGGATTTATCACTTATGGATAAATGATGCAGGTCGAATTCTAAATAGGCATTATACGTGGCGCTATAAACCCGACATGTGCTATCGGTTTCGTTTTCTTTAAATTCTAAATATATTTTCTTATCGATAGCAGTAGGCATTACAAAACCGTTGTTGTAATCGGTATGTTCACCAATAAGGTTTATCCTTCCGGGGGAGGCAACCTTAACAATTGGCTGAAAATCAGAAAAAACTTCTGGTATGTTTTGCGGGTTGGTTGAAGTACTCAATATGCTAATTTTTAGTAAATTTATAGATCAAATATAATAAACGTAAAAATTACATTCATCTTTTTAAGAGAATATTTTTTAAGTATTTCCCTATATTTAACAGCAAACTGTATAAAATACGCCTATGACCCCAGCTTTAAAAGATCTCTACGTACAAAAAGATAAAATGTACGTAGCAACCGATTGTATTATTTTTGGTTTTGATGCAGGAAAGTTAAAATTACTTGTTTTTAAAAGAAGAGTAGAGCCATTTTTAGGAACCTGGTCCTTAATTGGAAGCTTTGTACGAATGGAAGAAGATGTTAGCGAGGCAGCAAAACGTGTACTTACAGAGATTACCGGTTTGGATAATGTTTTTATGGAGCAGTTGAAAGCCTACGGCTTGGCTAATCGGGATCCTGGTTATCGCTGTGTTTCTATCGCACAATTTGCGTTGATTAGAATCGATGATTACGATAAAGAACTTACAGAAACACATGGTGCCCATTGGTTTGAATTAAACGAGTTACCAGAACTGGTGTTAGATCACGGGCAGATGGTAGAGGATGCCATGGCAAGGCTAAAACGAAAAGCCAGGTATCAGCCTATAGGTTTTGAGCTTTTACCAGAAAAATTCACAATTCCCCAATTACAGTCACTATATGAAGCGATTTATCAAAAGAAGCTGGATGATAGAAATTTCAGGAAAAAACTAATGACACTGGGATTATTAATCAAGCTTAACGAGAAAGATAAAACCACATCCAGAAGAGGTGCCTTTCTTTATAAATTTGATTATGATAATTATCAAAAGCTGGTAAAATCTGGGTATAACTTTGAAATTGCTTAAGTTTATACTGTCATATTTAGTATATCATTAAAATAATAAGATTTACTACAGTTTTTTAATTTATAATGTATATTTTACGCTTATTAATAATTTCTGAAAAGGATGAGTAAAACAAATCGAAGATCTGCGATTAAAGCAATGGCCGTAGGTGCTGGTGTTTTAGGGATAAGCCCGATGATTGCATTGGAAGCTGAAGCAAAACCAATCAACCTAAATATGAAACGCTTAAAAAATAATATTAAACATTCGGCCTGCCGCTGGTGTTATCAAAATATTCCTTTGGAAGAATTTGCCAAAAATGCTGCGAAAATTGGATTAAAAGGTATCGATCTCTTAACACCCGAAGAGTGGGATACGGTAGAGAAATATGGTTTAGAATGCTCGATGGCGACTGATTCGTTTGCAAATATCGAAAATGGTTTTAACGAAGTAAAAAACCATAAACATTTACAGGAATCTTATAGGCCTTTAATCGAAAAAGCTTCGAAACACGGAATTAAAAATGTGATCGTTTTTTCGGGGAATCGCCGTGGAATGGACGATGAAACCGGATTTAAAAACTGTGTTAACGGGTTAAAACCATTATTGGAATATGCACAGGAGCGTAATGTAAACCTTGTAATGGAGCTTTTAAACAGTAAAGTAGATCATCATGATTATATGTGCGATCATACCGAATGGGGAGTAGAGCTGGCAAAACGTACTGAAATGCCGAACTTTAAATTACTCTATGATGTGTATCATATGCAAATAATGGAAGGGGATGTAATTGCTACTATTAAAAAACATCATGATTATATAAATCATTATCATACTGGAGGTGTTCCCGGTCGTAATGAGATTAATAATTCACAGGAATTATATTATCCCGCTATTGTGAAAGCCATAATCGAAACTGGCTTTGACGGTTATTTGGCACAAGAATTTATTCCTACCTACGATGATAAACTGGAAGCTTTAAAAGAAGGAATTACAATTTGTGATGTCTAGGTTAAGAATTTAAATAAAAACAAAGAAGCTCGCTTACCAGGCGAGCTTCTTTGTTTTTAAGCGTTTTTTTTACCGGGATTTTTTTCTAGTGAACTGGGTGGTGCCACAAAAATCCATAAAGCTTTTTTTAGGCTGCCGGCACGACGCATATTTTTAAAAATATCTACCCAAACATGGAAAACATGTTTTACAGGGTTAAAATGTTTTGGCTGATCAATAATCCCATAGATCGATTTTTCTGTTTCAGGTTCGAAAGTGCCAAACATACGATCCCAGATTATAAAAGTTGAGCCATAATTTTTATCGAGGTAATTTTCATTTCTACCATGGTGAACGCGATGATGTGATGGAGTAACAAAAATGAAACTAAACCATTTTGGCATTCTGTCAATTAGTTCTGTATGAATCCAAAACTGGTATAACACGGCAATCTGGTGACAGATAAAAAAGACGACCGGATGAAATCCTAAAAAACTAATAGGAATAAAAAAGATCACTTTTATTTGTTGTGTCCAGGATAATCTGAAGGAGGTAGAGAGGTTATATTTTTCTGAATTATGATGGGTAACATGTGTGGCCCACAAAAAATTAACTTCATGCCCGTATCGATGAGCCCAATATCTGCAAAAATCCAGAACAACAAAGCATAAAATAGAGGTGAACCAATTTACCGGAATACTCCATGAAACCGAATTATAAACCCATAGTACAAGTCCAAACATGATAGATTTGGTTACCAGGCCTTGTAAAATATAAACGAGACCAATGGTTAGTGAGGTCAAGAAATCTTTTTTCTCATAAAGGTCTCTTTTGGTTTTCCAGCTAAAATAGAATTCTAAAAGCGCCAATCCAATCATGATCGGAGCGGCGTAAAGAATTAAATCGGGAGCACTGGAAATTACTTTTTCTAATGTGATTTCCTTTTTCATGGGGTTCTTTTTCTTTTTTAGATTATAAAAGTTTTGAGCTCCATAAACAAATCTAAAATATTAAGATTTTAAATTTTAACAGAAAACGGTTTTGTACGCTTTGGTCAAGTTCTTATTTGATAAGTCTAAAATACCATGATATACCAATTGCCAGATTTATAGAATAACCATTTATATACTCCTAAAATTTATTTCGAGTAGCCAAGCCAACCATCTCGATCTTATGGAAGAAGATCCAGTACTCTCTCTTTTGCTTAAAAATACACTTGGAATCGTATGCATTCGAAGATCACTTTCTTTATTGTCATAATCATTTTCAGAGAATTCGGTTATTGCGAGTCCGGCAAATGGTGAAATTTTTAAAGCCGAATTATCTAATATTGCATAACCGTATGAAACATCTATCAAAGCAAATGTAAAATCCAGACCTTCTTCCCAATGGGGTCTGCCAGCATATGTTCTATCTACATCACCTCCAGATAAAACAGTGTTGATATAAAGCATTGAATTTTTATAGGAAAAATCGAAGCCAAAATTAAAACCAATAGAATTGCCAAAATGTTCGTTCACAGTATTGTTTCTAAAACTATAAGCAGCACCCACATTTAATCCCAATCCAAAATTAGTTTTTTTTGGATCGCATTATTTTTGTAGATCGCTAGACGGTCGTCTATATTGGCGGTCCATTCCTATACAATTTTAAACCCCTTCAACTAAGGCTTGGACTTTTGGGAAATTTCTACTTCATTATTTAGGGCCTCATATTGATGTTTAAAAGCAGTTTCCACTGAAAAACAAGAACCAAGGCGATCCAGATCGTATTGTAATTTTCTTCGGTATAATTCTGCAATATTAAAAATTACCTGATTGTATTGCAGATTTTGAGGCGCTTTAAATCCCGGTTTTATCCACGAAAGTTGCGTATCGGTGTAGCAAAAACTTTGCAATCTAAATACTACGGTATCGTTTATTTTTTCTTTTCGCGTTTTGTAGCCAATTACGTATTTTAATTCTGAAGTAGTATTCTCAAAAGAAATTTCGCGTTCCCGGAAGTCCGTCATCCCAGGTTATATTTCCTTCATTCCAGTTTTTTATGGATTCCTGACTGTATATTCCTATAATTACGAAATAGAAGAGCACACAAAAATAGTTGATATTCATTAGCGTTACAGAATCTTAAGATTCCAAAAGTCATTTTGATGGTAAAATCAAAATTTCAAGAAGTGGGCTTAGATGTTCAATTAAAAAAGGCCGCCAATAGGCCAGTCATGGTCGGAAGATTATTCTTCCGACTTTTTTGTTATAAAGACTTTTTTCTTAATTATAATACCGAAGGAAATATATGAATAACCTACTGGTTATCAGATAAATAACTTGCTTTTATTCTTTGTTTTTTGTATCTT
>NZ_JBSXOK010000081.1:0-12780 GCF_056859415.1 Zunongwangia sp. L-65 | reverse complement strand
TGGATGAGCCGGCCATAGTGAACCACGTGCGCCGGATGAAAGTGAGCATAGCAAACTAAGTGCGCAAAATCGATTCTACTGTGGTTAAATTTACTATTTATTTTTAAGTTTTTTCCTCATTGATTCCCCCTTGATATCTATTCTGTGAGCTGTATGAACTAAACGATCCAGTATGGCATCTGCAATGGTCTGTTCTCCAATAATCTCATGCCAGGCCTCTACCGGTAACTGGGAGGCAATAATGGTAGATTTTTTTCCGTGCCTATCTTCAATAATTTCCATCAGGGAGTGCCTGTTAATATTATCCAGGCCTTTAAGCCCGAAGTCGTCAAGTATAAGCAGATCCTGTTTTTCGATCTTGCTTACCTGCTTTAAATAAGAGCCATCAGCCTTGGATGTTTTAAGCATGGTAAAGAGCTTAGAAGTGTTGAAGTACATCGTTTTGAAGCCTAATGAGCAGGCCTGATGGCCTATGGCTGATGCCATATAACTTTTTCCTGCCCCGGTGCTTCCTGTAATTAAAATATTATCGTTTTGTGTTACAAAGTCGCACGTGGCAAAACGTTGTATTTGATTTCTATCGATATTTCGGTCGTGGTTATAATCGATATTTTCCATAACAGCACTATACCTAAACCGGGCTGTTTTAGTCAGGCGTTCTACTTTTCGGTTCTGGCGATCGTCCCATTCGCATTGGATTAGGTAAGCTATAAACTCATCATTGGTGTAATCCGTACTCTGCGGGCTTAAGCTAGAGTTGAAGGCCCTGATCATTCCGTGGAGCCTTAATTGTTTCATCTGTTCTAAGGTTTGTGTATTCATATACTTGGTTTTAATGGTTTCTTTCTATTTATAATAATGGCCTCCCCGGATGTTCTTGTGATCGGGCAGTACTATTTCCTCTTCGAGGTTTTCTTCAAGGTTATCCCAGCCTTTTTTAAGGATGCGATCAATAATATTATAATTGTATGCCCCATAATCAGAAGCTCTCTTACAGGCATTATCCAGGCGCAGGTTCCCTACTTTTTTTGCCAGGTGTAGTATGCCCAGACAGGATTTATAGGATTGTTCGGGATGTTGTTTTTTGTCCAGTATTCCAGTGATATACCCTTTGCAGTGTACTCCAATATGAGCTGCCCAGGCGATGAATTTTTCAGAGCTCCATTCACTTATAAACCTATGGTGTGATGGCATATGTTCCTTAACTGTAGTATAGGCGTATTTCCTTTTCTCTCTTGGATGTGCGGCCAGGCGTTCAAATTTATAGAATATCTCCACCAGGCTATCGGAGTAGATGATCTTGATGCGTTTGCCCATGTGCTGATAAGGTACGCTATAGTAATGCTTGTCTTTGCTAAAATAAATATGACTGTTCTTGTGCACGGTCCCATTAGCGTAGGCTTTTATCTCATACCGCTTTAAGGGTAGGGGTTTTAACTCCTGTTTTTCTACCTCGTCGAATAAAGAACGCCGGGAGTACTCTCTTCCCCGGAAGGACATTGCATTATGTGTTTTTAGAAGTTCGAGTATTGCTTTATTTATTTCTGAAACGCTATGGAAGGTCTGGTGGCGTAGCGGTGCAAATACCCTGGTATATATTATCCGTACAGCGTTCTCTACTATGGCCTTATCCCTTGGTTTATATGTTCTTGTGGGCAGTACTGCGGTTTCATAATATTCCGCAAAATCAGAGAAGGTCTCGTTAACCTTGGGTTCATAACGGCTCCCTTTAGTTACGGCGGATTTCAGGTTATCGGGTACCAGGGCATTGGGTACCCCACCATAAAACCAAAGTGCATTCTCGACACTACGTATAAAATCTTCCTTCTTTTGGCTTGGCGAAGCTTCTACATAGGTGTATTGGCTACTGCCCAAAACGCACACAAAAACTTCCAGATCCTGTAGTTCTCCGGTGTGACGATCTACAATGCTAAGTTTCTTGCCGGTGTAATCGATGAACAGCTTATCTCCAGCCTTATGAGTGAGGTGCATCACCGGTGATACCTCCTTGGTCCACTGATGGTACCAGTATTTAAACTGGGATAACTTAAAGCCATCAGGATGTTTCACATAATATTCCTGCCAGAGCAGTTGCCTGGTTACCCCCGTCTTACGTAATTCCTTATCAAAATAGGGAAAGTATTTTTCCAAGGTCAATAGTTGAGCGCTCTTGGGCTTTTGATCTGACTTAAAAAGCTTGTGTAGCTCTTCCAGGGTCATCTCGGAGACCTCGTAGCTTGTAAACTGGTAACGCTGAAAAAAAGCGATGTATTTAGTAATGGTGTTACGTGATAAACCCAACCTTGAACTTATCTGGCGTTTACTGACGCCCTGGCTGTACAAGCTAAAAATCTGTTTTACTTTTCGCATATCTATCTGTTTGTTGGCCATGGTCTTTTTTACAAAAAAAGACATTTGGCTTCTTACAAATAGAATCGATTTTTTAGTGGTTCACTTTACTCCGGCTAAAGTGGTTCACTTTGATCCGGCCAGGGTGGCTCACTTTAACCCGGCCAGGGTGGTATACTATGACCGTTTTTTGCAGCCTATTAGATAATGAAAAATCCAGCCGATTATTTGTTGTTCGCCCAATCTTCTTAAAAATAAAAATTCGGAAGTAACCAACACATAGTTAAGAAGATTCGGTTCATTAAAACTATAATTTGTGATATAGGAATATATAAAACTGAAAATGGTCATCATGGTTGTTCCTATGATGCCAAATATTACTAAACATATTGTAATGATCATATGAACTTATTTTTTTCAGTATATACTTTCCAGATACTTTTTCAAACAAAAAACCACCTCCCATATTATATATTATGAACTCAAAATAATTAGGAGGTGATTACCATTCCGATATCGAATAACGGAATCCCAACATAAAAGACCGATGTAGATAGACATCTTAACGCTTAAGCTTATTCCCCACAGTTAATTTACAGAGCGCTAAAAATCCGAGAGTACAGATTTCAACTCGAACTGATGTCTAAGAAGTATATTTCTAAAAGAAAGTTCTGAAACTTTACGTAACATATTTTTAATGAAACTGAGATTTAAATTTTCTAATTCTATGACATTAATTTCTAAATTATATTCCATTCTTCTTATACCGGTTAAATTTTGCATAATTTCCTTTTTAAGTCTGATGAAATACTGTTCAATGTTCCACAAATGAATTAAACTGTAATATTCCTGAAACATTTCGAAAATCAGTAATATAAATTTACTTTTAGACTCGAGAAGTCGAAATAAAAGCTGTCTATTATTAGGCTTTATACTCTTTCTATAGAGAAATAAGTAGGTATTATATTGAATAGACATTTTTTTTATACCCTTTAATAAAAGAAGAAAAATATTCTTTTTAATGGTCGAATTTTGATACATACTTTTTGATAATAGATTATATGAACAAATACAAATTTAAATGGAGTAAACGACTATATTTCAGCTGAAACCACTTTTAGCCTACAATTAACAATTCTTAATTTTTATTAACGGTTCTGAAATTGTTCGGATAAAAGGCGATTTTCATCGGTGAGTTTGTTAAGAGTAATAGAAACCCAGTCTTACATAAAAAACAAAAAATTGAGCTCTCCGATTCTCAAATTTATCATCTAAACATTGGACTAATTAATTTTAACATTTAATTAAGACCCGTGGAACACACAGAATAAACTTATAGCCATTTCACTAAGGTTTACGATTGATCTTACGAAATTTTATCGGAGACATTTCGTATTTTTCTTTAAAAATTCTGGAAAAAAAATAACTAGAAATTTCACTGATACTCAAATTGGTATTAAGTAACAGGGTTTTCTTTAACCTTGTTTCCCTTAAATAAGTATGTACACTTGTATGAAATAATAATTGAAAACCATATTGAAGCTTATTCTTATTCAATCCTGCATATCGGCTTAATTCCTCTAAACTCGGGTTCCTCGATATATGATCTTCAATATAATTAGCTGCCTTTTTTATAGCTCTAACTTCATAATGAGTTAATATTCGTTGCTGCTTATCTGTCTTGAGTTCATCTTCATACTTCTCCAACTCATAGGCAAGCATTTTCATTGTCAATGCTTCTAGAAAAATCCTCCGGATAAAATTACTTACTTTAAATTCCTCATTCTCCCGGAATAAATCAGCAATCTTAAGAGAATAAAAGCCTTTATGGTAAAATTCCTTTTTTGCCTTTACATCTAAAAAGGCATCTCTCAATTTAAATTCCACCCCCTTTAGTCACAATCCACCTTATCGAAAATTTTTTCGATCTATTTCTATACTTATCAATGAAAGCTGTTCTGCTTCGGAAAATTGTAATATATGGCCTTTATTTTGCACATTCGTCACGATAGCATGTTGATATTGTTCTATGCTGTGCCCTTCTTCCTCACCTTCAAAACGATTTACCATATTTCCATTCAACATATACAGAAATTTGAGTGGATGTATTTTATCAACAACAAATTGTATTTCTGTAGCCGCATGGAATACACAGTTATAATGAATAAACCCAAATCCATTATTGAAATTAAACCCTGAAAATTGCCTTTCCCCAAATGATTTGGAATATCTAGACAGAATGTTTACAATTTTCCGAAACCGGCTGTGAAAGGGCCTTCCCTATATCTTTTATTACTTCATCTATGGGAATGGAATTAACTTCAATGACATTCATATTGGTGTTGTTTTCCCTTTAATTTCTGGTCTCTTCTTTTTCTATATTCTGATGGTGTTATTTGATAAAACTCTTTAAACAATCTACGAAAATAACTTGGACTTGCAATCCCTATCGCATGTGTAATCTGCGATAAATTCATTATACTTTCTTCAAGCAATTCCTTCGCTTTTTTCATTTTTACAGCTCTTATATACCCATTGACGCTTTGACCATATAATTCTTTAAATTCTAATTGCAACTTATTACAGTTTAAACCCACATGCCTACTTATTCACTCTATTCTGTTCATTTAAGCTATGTACCTATAATCAGTTCAGCAGCTTTTTTAATTTGTTTTACATCGCTTGGATGCGTCAGCTTTAGGTGATTATTACAATCTTTATTGTATTGCCGAAGATGAAGGAAGATTAATTCATGAATATTTATTTCCAATTTTAAATAATCCAAAAAATTAAATACACTTAAATAATTAATTTCCTTAAACACATCAGCTATCCTTAAATTAAAATTTCCAGAATGGAAAACTTGATGCGAAGGATGCTCCTTAAAAAGAAATTTTAAATTATTGTCTAAAGTGTTTGAAGTAGCAATTCTATTTTCTAAAAATTGCCTTTTTGTAATATTGATAATGTATAAATTATAGGGAATACTGCTTTTTAAAGAAATTCTTGAAATTAGACGGGAAGAAGTCAGGGTAACAGCATGTTGAAATCGCTCGAAAATCACCCATTCGGTATCCTTTGAAAATCGATATAGAAACGGATGTCCTAAATTATAAATTAATTGTAAAGAATCTTGTTGTGTAAACTCCAATTCTAAGTTTATGCTACGAGATAATTCACCCCGAAAAAATGCAAAAGAAATATCGCTATCTAATGCTATACCTATAATTTTCCCCTCCCATTTTCTTGAGCGAGATTGGTTTTAAAAAAACGTCCATTTTTTCTTACATTTTTTTATTCCTGAATGAAAACTTTTAAGAATGTGTCTAGTCGGAAATGGTCGAATCCTTATTGCCTTCAAATCATTTTTAAATTTTGAAGACCGAAAATATAGCTTTACTTATCACTGACCTCCTCCCATTAAATCGGACTAATAAAAACTAGAGTATTTCTGGCAAATAAATGTTTAACTTTAAATAAATTATTTGCTTATGAAACGATCAAAATATACCGAGTCGCAGATTGTATTTGCGATAAAACAGGTTGAGACTGGAACACGTCTTTCTGAGGTCTGTCGCAAGATGGGAATCAGCGAGGCTACCTTTTACAATTGGAAGAAAAAATACGGTGGTCTGGGTGTCTCTGAACTGAGAAGGCTCAAAAACTTGGAGGAGGAGAATGCGCAGCTTAAAAAGCTTGTAGCTGATTTAAGTCTTGACAAGCAGATTCTTCAGGACGTACTTAAAAAAAAGTTCTAAGGCCGTCTCGAAAACGGGAGATGGTCAGCAATATCCGTATGGAATATAATATTTCCATCAATCGTTGTGTACGCCTAATATTGCTGCACAAAAGCGTTTTTTATTATACACCCAAAGAACGTGGAGATGAATTGCTGCGTATGAGAATGAAAGAAATAGCAGCAACACGAGTACGCTATGGGTTTTGGAGGATCTATATTTTGCTTCGCCGGGAAGGCTTTATGGATAATCATAAACGCGTTTATAGAGTGTATTGCGAAGAAGGTTTAAACCTCAGATCTAAGAGACCTAAAAGAAGTCGGTGTGCAGCCCATAGACAACCTGCTCTTGGTAATGCCTCTAGTTTACATGAGTGCTGGAGTATGGATTTTGTGACAGATCAACTCTACGATGGAAGCCGTTTCAGAGCCTTAACTGTAGTAGATAATTATAGTCGTAAATGTTTAGCTATATATGCAGGAAAATCCCTTAAAGGAAGTGATGTTGTTGGGGTGTTGGGGTGATGGATAATTTAGTTGCTAGTGCAAGAGTTTATCCTAAACGCATAAAAGTAGATAATGGAAGTGAATTTATCAGTAAAGTATTGGATAAATGGGCTTATGAAAACAATGTTGAATTAGATTTCTCAAGACCCGGAAAACCTACTGATAATCCATTTATAGAAAGCTTCAATGGATCTTTCAGAGATGAATGTTTAAATACAAACTGGTTCTTCTCTTTGGAAGATGCACAAGAAAAGTTCGATATTTGGAGGGAAGACTATAACGGGTTTAGACCACACAGCTCATTGGGTGACATGTCACCCAATGAGTACATTGAAATCAATGAAAATAGCCCAGATTCTCTAGTTATGACCAGTACCTAATTTTGGGAGGAGGTCAACTTAAAAATAGTTGATTTTTAAACTGTATGAAAAACAGGGAAGCCTTCATCACCATTAAATATAAAAAGGCTTAATTATAATCAGTTTTACTATTATGTATGGCTTTTTAATTCTAACATTATCGTGAACGAACATCCCTATGCAGTTTATATTTTGCTACGATAGCATTAGTAATGATAAGAATACTGATAATAACGATTGAAGCTGCTGAAATACCCTCAATACTATCAATCCACACTAAGCACAATAGAAACAGAGCCAGAACTATATCAAAATAAAGATGAGTATAGAAAGTAATGATTTGCCTACCTAGTACTTCATATGCACAAAGGCTATTAAATAATAATAAACCTCCACAGGTCAAAAACCAATATGTCTGCATACTTTCCATACTGAGATAACGATAAACATCCAAACCCATTAAGCTTATCACAAACAAAAAATCATAGACAAAGTGTGCTTTTTTAGAATACATAGTCATCGTATTTTAAAAACATCATAAAGTAAGATATTTCGTTTATTTATATTTTAGCTTTTTCGAAACAGCTTTACATATTCATCATTTATGATAAAAGCATGTATTACTCCGGGTATCCAACCAAGAAAGGTTAATAATAAATTGACTAAAAACTCCTTTTTAGCTCCATACTTAATATAAACGGCTACCGGAGGTAAAATAACGTTTAAAATAACCATTGTCAATTTCATGCCTCATGTTTAATTATTAAGTCAATTAAATCGCCTTTTTTTATTTTGTCTACAACAGAAATTCCTTTTTCACGGCAAATTACAATTAATTCCTTATAGGAATAATTATGATAGGCATTCTGCTGTATTTCTTCTTTATTTCGGGCAATCACACAAGCTTTTTCGTCACTCATACCATTGCTTTTTAAAATGGCATATTGCTCTTCATCCTGTATTTTTTTATTCTTTTTCATGACATGTCTTGATTATGAAAAGACCATTCAGTACCGCAGCCTGAATGGTCCGCCATCCAGTTAAATATGAGTTAGTCAGCCTTCCTATTGATTTGGTTAGTTGCTAGACTGTTCAATTTTTCATCGGCTGCATATTCCTCCTGGAGAGTCTTATTCAGTTTTTCGGCTATAACTGTATACCCTAATTCCTTCGCAAATCTTAGCACAGTGCCATATCCCGCAATCTCATAATGCTCAATGCGCTGTGCATCAGCTATAATTCCTGCATCACGTACAAACTCATTTTCAACATTTTCTTCTAAAAATTCCTTAGCTTCTTTTATTAATCCTTTCATGGCATTACAAACTTCTCCAGTTGGAGATATTCCCAAATCTTCACAAACATCCTTTAAGCGTATTTGATGCTCTTGCGTTTCCTTTAAATGCATTTCAAAAGCTTTTTTCAGATTGGGCGTA
Organism: Zunongwangia sp. L-65; assembly: GCF_056859415.1. Classification (NCBI taxonomy): domain Bacteria; kingdom Pseudomonadati; phylum Bacteroidota; class Flavobacteriia; order Flavobacteriales; family Flavobacteriaceae; genus Zunongwangia; species Zunongwangia sp. L-65. The sequence goes on along the minus strand of NZ_JBSXOK010000081.1, from coordinate 4,393 downwards.
TTTGCCTGCTTAACCATAGTGGGTAATGCTGAAATTAATTGGCTTTCCGCACTATATAAATCTCTCAACTGATGTTCAAATAAATCTTTTAGATTCTTCATGGCATTACTTTTTTGTTTAGTAGGATTTTAAGGTCGTTCCTCTAACTATATCCTATAATTCAAAGTTAACCATCTCATTACCGGATTAAACAAAGCTAAAGAGAATAACAAAATATTATAAGTTCTTAAGAAAGCTTTTAACTTTAGCCTCACATCCTTCTGCTTTACAGTATGTTTATATACGCTATCTGCCAGAGATAGTTGTAAAAACCTATTGGTAGCTGAAAGAATTAGGTTCATTCTTTACAGATAAATTTCTAACGTTTATTTAAGAAAAGTTCAAGGCAGACCCCTAAACTAAAATTAGAGAAATTTTCTTTTATGGAAAATAATGCTTAAGTTGAGTAATAGTAGAAAAAGGATCTGATCGTCTTAAATAACTTTTTACTCCTCCCTTGAACTTAGGCTTGAATGAATTTAAATAAAGCAATACGAAAAGTAGTCTTTTCTTAGAGTTCCTTGAAAATGTATTATATTTACTTGAAAATTATCAGCTCGATATATTACTACTCATTACGCCTAATAAAATCCAATTTTCGGATGATACTCAGATATATATAAGGAAGTATCAATACGTTCCACTTGACATACCAACAATGAAGCCTCTGTATTATTAATATGAAGCTTTGGATATGATCTATCATAACCTATAAAATTTTTGAGTGGATTTTTTATATCAGAAAACTTATAATATGAACTTTTTGTAAGCCACTAAATAGTTTGAAGAATAATCCCGCGTTCTGCCACCCCGACTTCTTAAAAATCATTTTAAACTTTCCTCACCACCAAATTGCAAAATTCGAACATAGTATACCCCTAATATCTTGACCAAATACTGAAAAAACTCGTACGTTGTACATAACTGAATGCATTTTCAACACTTGCCACCTTCCCAATAGATAGGGCTGGATTTAATTCTTCCGTGGTAACATTACTTACACCTACTTCCATAATTTTTCCCTCTTTTTGCATTTCGAACATAGCCTTCAATGATTCCTCAAAAGGAGTGGTAGTCCGAGGCATTACGCGAAAATGTACTAATTGAATTTGTTCAATTTTTAAGGTCTTTAAATTATTATCGATGCTTGCCCGTAAATTTTCAGGTTTGTCGTAAACGTTCCAACTTTTATCTACCCCTCTGCTTGCTCCAACTTTGGTACAAATAACCAGATCTTTCTTATTAGGATGCAAGGCTTCTGCGATAAGTCGATTGGTTACATCTTTTCCATAATAATCAGCTGTGTCCAGAAAATTAATATCACCTTCAGAAGTTTTGCTTTTAATATCTGCACTGCTTCTTCCCTATTTTCGGGTTCGCCCCAAACTTGTTCCCCCGGAAGACGCATTGTCCCATAACCCAATCGCTTTACTGGTAGAGGATTTGCTGTATTGGCACCAATGGTAATTATTTTTTTAATATTCATTTTCTCTGTTTTAATTATGAAAACAAAGGTGCAGGAACTCTACTAAAAATCTTTTGCCATATAGCAAAAAAGGATTTATACAATATTTTTTCTGATCCTTCTTAAGGAGGATTATGTAATCCCCAGATAAGAAGCTATATAAGAAAGAGGAGTCCGATCAACAAGGTTAGGGAATTTTTCTAAGAATATAAGATAACGTGTGGTGGCATCTTCAGAAACTAAGGAACTTCTTCTGTCCATTTTCTTCATCAGGGCATTATGGAATATCTTATTCATAATTTTATCCCACTCCAAAATTGTATTAGAAAGGTTGTTCCATTGTTGGTTCGAAAATACAATAAATTTACAATCTGTGGCTGCCTGGACATATTCTGAAAAGGGTTCGTCTCTATATGGATTTGCGATGAAGCGGTTTTCTTCTATAAAATATTTCGTGATTTCTTCGCCTTTATTGTTGTAATAACAAATTCGTAAAATACCCTCTAGAACGAAAACTACTTTGTTAAAAGTTTTTCCTACTTCTGCAAAATATGTGTCTTTATAAAGTGTCGTTACAGTAACATTTATCGAGATGAGCTCAATTTGCTGCGGGTTTAAATTGCCAAATTGTAAAATATATTCTATAAGTTTTCCATTTTATAAAGTTAGTAATTATGGCTAGTCATAAATTTGTCATTTGGCAAAATAAGGAATCAGATTAAATATTTGGTGAAATGTTATCGTACTTGAAGGTGCATTCTTTGCTGATTAGTCTAGGTATTATCTGTGAACAATAAGGTTCGAATCTTATCACCTCAACGATTCTAATAGGTTCGAACCGGTTATCAAAAAACAAATTCATTTAAATTTTCCAATGAATTCCGGAAAATATTTAAAAATTTCAAATAAAAAGAGGTAAAAATGTAGAATTAGCTGGACTTGTAATACACAAAAGGGACACTAAAATAGTATCCCTTTTTGTGACCCCTATGGTACAAAACTCGAACCAATTAATAGAGGATTTAAAACTTTTGGCTGATATACTGGCTGCTTAATCTGTAATGAAGTCTTTAAAAGTAACTGATAGTTTATAGGTTATTTATAAAAGGAAAAAGTATGAAAACCTTTATGACCCATTTGGCCTATATATGATCCCATGCTGTCTTGGAGCGGACATTATAAGAAGTTCCCTTCTCTGTTGTTCCTTTTCTTTCAATGAACTCTCTATTTATCAGTTCCTGTAAATCACGGGTAACCGTACTTTTTTTGATATATTCTCAAGTTGTTGGTATTCTGCATTATTTATAGAACCATGTCCTTTAATATATAAGAGCATTGACTTGTCTGGTGAAGGTTTTGTCTTTTAAAGTAATCGACAATCAGCTCTGTGATGTTGAGTATTTCGTAAAAAGGTATATTTTTACAATTAATTTTTGGTGCCCCTCAACCATTATCTTTTGCAGGATATAAATAATCATTTACTTTCATTAATTCAGAAAATAAGATATGGAGTTAGCCAACTTTATTCGTTAATCATAAAGAAGAAATTACCAACGAGTGGATAAAATATGCCCGGGAAAACATAAAACCTACATTTGAAATGCAGGTGGAAGAAGTTACTGACCATATAAAGGATATGCTTGAAAGGATTGCAGAAGATATGGATACTTCGCAAACAAATGCCGAGCAGGAAAAGAAATCCAAGGGCAATAAAGCACTTAAATCTAGAGAAACCAAGGCAGCCAGTGAACATGGTGCGCAACGGGTTGAACTTGGGTTTGGCATCATGCAACTAAGTTCTGAATTCCGTGCGTTAAGGGCAAGTATCCTTCGGCTTTGGGCCGAAAAAATCAGGGCAGAGAATTGGGAGACTGATTTTCATGATATGATACGATTTAATGAAGCAATTGACGAAGCATGGATGATCTCCTTGGATCATTTTCAACAGAAGCTCGACCAAAGCAAGAATTGGTTTCTTGGAGTATTGGGGCATGATTTGCGCAATCCTATTTCAGCTGTTTATGGCGCACAAGCAATCCTGAAATTATCTCAAAATCTTTCTGAAAAAGAAAAAGGAATTCTTCAGAGATCAGATTTCAGCCTTAAGCGCATGACAGAACTCATAAATAACCTTCTTGAGTTTACGGAACTAAACCTGGGAAGGGGCGTGGTCATCAACAGGAGCTTAATTGATCTTTCAGAACATAGTGAAAAAATCGTCCAAGAAATCCAATTGGCATACCCCAAGATTGACATCACGATAGACACCACAGATAACATAAAAGGAAAGTGGGATGCATCCAGGCTCGAACAAATGATGACGAACCTAATCACCAATGCGATTCACCACGGGGAACCGGGAAGCCCTGTAAAAGTAAACCTTAATTCTAAAGAGGGGCAGGCACTTTTTAGCGTTCATAATCAAGGCACTCCTATACCGGAAGGTATTAAGGACAAAATTTTCACCGATAGGTTTACCAATAATAACGAAGACACAACAAAAGAGAAAAATTACGGCCTTGGCCTGTACATTGTCAAAGAAATAGTAGAGGGACACGAGGGAAAAATTGAACTGACCAGCACTCAAGAAGAAGGCACCACTTTTACTGTAGCGCTTCCAATACATTAAATGAAGTAGAAAAGATGTAATAAATTGTAGTGTATTTCAATTTTGTTCCGGATCCAGGTTTTAATAAAGACCTTTGGTCACGTCATTTTTGAATTATTCCTATTTTCTTACATAAACGCTTGTTGAAGAACAGGCAGATCCGATTTTAATTTATGTACCTTCCTTATGGCTGAAATAGCAGTCACTCAATATTTTAGAAAGCCAGACTTGAATAAATAAAAGTTGCTTTCCATCAGTAATAAAGAGGAAATGGATACTAC
>NZ_JBSXOK010000080.1:0-183109 GCF_056859415.1 Zunongwangia sp. L-65 | reverse complement strand
CAACAGAGCGGCACCAGCCTAAAAACCAGGCCCAGGGTATCGAAAATGGCAGATATGGCCTTGAAGTCCGTACTTCAGATGGCCGCTATGAGGGCGGTAAGGATGCAAAATGATCTGCAGGTATATTACCTAAGAAAAGTCGAAGAGGGCAAAAATAAAATGAGTGTTCTAAATGCGGTCAGGAACAAATTGTTACACATTGCTATGGCACTAATTAAAAACCAAACAAATTATAAAAACCGCTTGGAATTGTCATAGAAATCGTACTGACATAGAACTACCATATTCCTAAATCTTGTCACTTCGAGTGGTTAATCTCGAAGTGCAACAGAGAGATTTGCTGTATCGAGAAGTCTTTCCACTTGAAATAAGAAATTAGCAATAATCTGTAAATCGTTAACTGTATATTGTAAAATACTTTTCTTTAATTTGAAAAAAGGTTAAAAAATTAAAAGGATCATTTAAATTAAAAACTGCTTTAAACCTTAAACTTTTTAACCTTGAACGCTAATGTCACTTCGAGTGGCTAATCTCGAAGTGCAACGGAGAGATTGGCTGTATCGAGAAGTGGTTTTAAAACGCTAACTCCAATCCAGTTCTCGATACTATTTTAATTCCGTTATCACTACATGAAAATCGAACTGACATAGAAATACCGTTTTATTCCGGAATCTTGTCACCTTGAGTGAAACATTTCGAAATGGATTGGAGAAATCTCAATCAAAATAAAAATTCAAAAAAGATCTCTCCACAAGGTCGAGAAGACAAAATCATGTTATAAAATTAAAAAATGTCAATTCAGCATTCAAAATTCAACATTTTCTATCCGTTTTTTTGCCTTTTAGATCTTTATTCTCTCGCCTATTTTCCAATAACTAACAACTGCAGGCCTAATTCTAGATCATCCCACAATCTCCTTAATCTCTCCAATCATTTGTTCTGCTAATTCATCAGCTTTTTGTTGGGATTTTGCTTCGGTATAAATTCTAATAATAGGCTCGGTATTCGATTTTCGAAGATGCACCCAATTTTCCGGAAAATCGATTTTAACACCATCAACCGTACTAATTTCTTCTTTGGCATATTTTTCTTCCATAGCTTTTAAAATGGAATCTACATCAATTTGCAGAGTTAACTCAATTTTATTTTTGCTCATATAATATGCCGGATACTCAGCTCGCAGTTCAGAAACTTTTACTTTTCTTTCGGCTAAATAAGTTAAAAACAACGCCACGCCTACCAAACTATCTCGACCATAATGCGATTCAGGATAAATAATCCCGCCATTGCCTTCTCCTCCAATCACGGCATTACTTTCTTTCATTAGTGTTACCACATTTACTTCTCCTACGGCACTGGCTTTATAATTTCCGCCATGCTTTTGGGTAACATCACGTAAAGCTCGGGAAGACGATAAGTTACTGACCGTGTCCCCCGGTGTTTTTCCCAGCACAAAATCAGCACAAGCCACAAGTGTATATTCTTCACCAAACATTTCTCCATTTTCATCAATAAATGCTAAACGATCTACATCGGGATCTACCACTACTCCAAAATCTGCATCCTCCTTTTTTACCAACTCGCAAATATCGGTAAGATGCTCTTTTAGCGGTTCTGGATTATGGGGAAAATGACCATTAGGCTCACAGTATAATTCTATAACCTCAGCGCCTAATTTCTTCAGAAGCTTAGGAATAGCTATTCCTCCGGTAGAATTCACTGCATCTACCACTACTTTAAATTTAGCAGATTTGATTTTTTCCGGATCAACTAATTGCAGCTTTAAAACCTCCTCAATATGACGATCGATATAATCCTCGATTTTAGTGATTTGTCCCAGATCATCTACCTCTACAAAATTAAAATCATCACTTTCGGCAATTTCCAGAATTTTAGCACCGTCTTCCCCACTTAGAAATTCACCTTTATTATTCAGTAATTTTAAGGCATTCCATTGCTTGGGATTATGACTAGCGGTAAGGATAATTCCGCCATCAGCTTCTTCTAATGGCACGGCAATTTCTACCGTAGGTGTTGTCGATAGATCGATATCCACGACATCAATCCCTAAGCCAATCAATGTGTTTACAGTCAGTTGCTGGATCATGCTACCAGAGATTCTGGCATCACGACCAATTACTACCTTTAAATTCTCTTTATTGTAAGTTCTTTTTAACCAGGTACCGTAAGCTGCGGCAAATTTTACAGTATCGATTGGGGTGAGGTTATCACCAATTTTACCACCAATAGTTCCACGTATTCCTGAAATAGATTTTATTAAGCTCATGTTCTAAATTTGTTTGTTTCTAAAAGCTCATTAGCTTCTTTACAAATATAGCAGGAAGCATCGCCAGCTCAAAATCTTAACAAAACTTAATGAAGTAGATTCCTTATCTTGTGGCAATGAATTATCTTGCCCACATTTATCTTTCTGGCGAAAATGACATGCTGAAAATCGGTAATTTTATTGCCGATTCTGTAAAAGGAAAAAAGTATTTGGATTATCCGGTTTCTATCCAACAAGGAATCACTTTACACCGCAATATCGATGAGTTTACCGACTCCCACCCTATTGTACATCAAAGTGTACACAGGCTTTTCGATAAATATTCACATTACAGCACAGTAATTGTCGATATTTTATACGATCATTTTCTAGCCGCAAACTGGCAGGATTTTCACGAAACGAAATTGGAAAAATACAGTCAGGATTTTTACGATCTCATCCAAAGCAATCCAGAAGTTTTGCCTACACGCGTAAAAAACTTTATGCCTTACATGATTAAACACAATTGGCTGGTAACCTATTCAACAATAGACGGAATTGGGCTTATTTTATCCCAGATGAATCAGCGCACCAAGTTTAAATCGAAAATGGACGAATCTGTAAACGAACTTCGCGAGTATTATCAGGAATTTAAAGATGAATTCTACAGCTTTTTTGCAGAACTTGAAGCTTTTTCAGAACAACGGAAAAAAGAACTACTGGAACAATAATTGCTTATCAAAATTCTAAAAATTCAACCAAATTTAAATTGAAATTAACAATGGTAAAACTTTGCTTACTTTTTAGTTAGCAATGCATTGAGTAACTTTGCGATCTTGATGAAAAATATGACGAAAACTGAAGAAAAAATAGAGGTTTTAGGAGCCAGAGTTCATAATTTAAAGAATATTGACGTAGAAATTCCTCGCGAAAAATTAGTCGTGATTACAGGACTTTCGGGTTCCGGAAAATCTTCTCTAGCTTTTGATACGATTTATGCTGAAGGCCAACGCCGATATATTGAAACATTTTCTGCCTACGCACGCCAATTTCTTGGGGGTTTAGAGCGTCCCGATGTTGATAAAATTGAAGGGCTTTCCCCGGTAATTGCAATCGAGCAAAAAACCACCAGTAAAAATCCGCGTAGTACCGTGGGAACCATTACTGAAATTTACGATTTTTTAAGGCTACTTTTTGCCCGAGCCGGTGAAGCCTATAGTTACAATACCGGTGAGAAAATGGTAAGTTATACCGATACTCAGATTAAAGATTTGATTATCGAACACTATAAAGACAAACGCGTGAGCGTTTTGGCTCCCGTAATTCGTTCCAGAAAAGGACATTACCGCGAACTATTCGAAAATATCGCCAAACAGGGTTTTGTAAAAGTAAGAACCAACGGTGAAATTCGGGATATTGTAAAAGGGATGAAGCTGGATCGATACAAAACGCATGATATTGAAATTGTAATCGATCGGCTAAAAATCGACGATAATACCGATGCGCAAAAACGTCTGGATGAAAGCATAAAAACAGCCATGTATCATGGTGATGATGTGCTAATGATCATGGAACAGGAAACTGGCGAGGTACGGTTTTTTAGTAGAAATTTAATGTGTCCTACTACCGGAATTTCTTATCCAAATCCAGAACCAAATACCTTTTCATTTAATTCACCAAAAGGAGCCTGCCCCAGCTGTAGTGGGATTGGAACGCTTTATAAGGTGAATGAAGACCGGATTATTCCTGATAAAACAAAATCGATCAAAAATGGAGGCTTAGCTCCGCATGGCCCGCAAAAAAAGAACTGGGTTTTCTCCCAACTTCAGCTTATTGCAGAACGTTTTGATTTTAGCCTCACCGATCCTATCGAAAAAATTCCACAGGAAGCCATGAATATGATCATGAATGGTGGGAAAGAGAAATTCAGCAAAGAATCGAAAACCATAGGGATCACCCGGGAATATAAAATCGATTTTGAAGGTGTTGCTACATTTATTGAAGAAACCTATAAGAATAACGATTCTTCTTCTTTACGCCGCTGGGCTAAAGAATACATGGATAAGATCGAATGTCCTACCTGTAGCGGTACCCGACTAAAAAAAGAATCACTATATTTTAAAATCGATAATAAAAATATTGCCGAATTAGCGAATCTTGATATTAGTGATTTAGTGGCGCTTTTTGAAGATCTGGAAGACCGACTTTCAGAAAAACAAAAGAAAATTGGTGCTGAAGTGGTAAAGGAAATTAGGACCCGACTCCAATTCCTGGAAGATGTTGGACTTACCTATTTAAACCTTAACCGCAGCTCAAAAAGTTTATCGGGTGGTGAAGCACAACGTATACGATTAGCCACGCAAATAGGTTCTCAACTGGTTGGTGTACTTTATATCTTAGATGAACCAAGTATTGGTCTTCACCAACGTGATAACGAAAAACTGATTAATTCACTGGAGTCTTTACGGGATATCGGAAATTCCGTTATTGTTGTTGAACACGACAAGGATATGATCGAGCGTGCCGATCATGTGATCGATATTGGTCCAAAAGCCGGAAAACATGGTGGTGAAATTATTAGCCAGGGTCCACCTTCAGAAATGCAAAAAAACAGGACGCTTACCGCCGATTATTTAAGCGGGAAGCGAGAAATTGCCGTTCCGAAAGAAAGAAGAAAAGGTAACGGGAAAAAGATAAAATTAACAGGAGCTACGGGAAATAACCTTAAGAATGTTTCGGTTGAATTCCCTTTGGGAAAAATGATTGCGGTAACCGGTGTTTCAGGAAGTGGAAAATCCACCTTGATCAACGAAACGCTTTACCCGATTATGAATGCACATTATTTTAATGGCGTTAAAGAGCCTAAGCCTTACAAAAAAATCAAAGGTTTGGAGCATATCGATAAAGTAATCGACATCAACCAGTCTCCTATTGGGCGAACACCAAGAAGTAACCCTGCGACTTATACCGGTGTTTTTTCTGAAATTAGAAGCCTTTTTGCCAAAACTCCTGAAGCCTTAATTAGAGGATATAAACCGGGAAGATTTAGTTTTAATGTAAAAGGCGGACGTTGTGAAACCTGTAAAGGTGGTGGACTGCGGGTAATCGAAATGAATTTCCTGCCCGATGTCTATGTAGAATGTGAAACCTGCCACGGGAAAAGATTTAACCGCGAAACTTTAGAAATCCGGTATAAAGGAAAATCGATTGCCGATGTATTAGAAATGACCATTGATGAAGCTACAGATTTCTTTGAACCTATCCCAAAAATCTATAGAAAACTGTATACGATTAAAAATGTTGGTTTAGGCTATATTACCCTGGGACAGCAAAGTACTACCTTATCTGGTGGCGAAGCACAGCGAATTAAATTAGCAACCGAGTTATCTAAACGTGATACTGGTAATACATTTTATATTTTAGACGAACCCACAACCGGACTTCATTTTGAAGACATACGAGTTTTAATGGAAGTCCTTAATAAATTAACCAATAAAGGGAATACGGTTTTAATTATCGAACATAATCTGGATGTCATTAAAATGGCAGATCATATTATCGATATTGGCCCTGAAGGAGGTAAAGGCGGCGGCGAAGTCATCATCACCGGCACACCTGAAGAAGTAGCCAAGAATAAAAAAAGCCATACGGCAAGATTCCTTAAAAAAGAATTGAAATAAAGATTTAAAGAATGATACCGAAACAAGGAGGAAAAACCTGGAACGAGATAAAAACAAACGATAGCTGGGCGATCTTTAAGATCATGGGCGAATTTGTAAGTGGTTACGAAAAACTGAGTCAGATTGGACCTTGTGTGTCCATATTTGGTTCTGCCCGTACCAAACCCGATATGAAATACTACAAACTCACCGAGGAGGTTGCCAAAAAAATAGTAGATCACGGTTATGGAATCATCACCGGTGGCGGCCCGGGAATTATGGAAGCTGGTAATAAAGGTGCCCATTTAGCCGGAGGAACATCTGTAGGCCTTAATATTGAACTACCTTTTGAGCAGCATGACAACCCATATATCGATAATGATAAAAGTTTAGACTTCGACTACTTTTTTGTTCGTAAAGTGATGTTTGTAAAATATTCACAGGGATTTGTAGTAATGCCCGGGGGATTTGGAACTTTAGATGAATTATTTGAGGCTATCACACTTATACAGACCCATAAAATCGATAAATTTCCAATTATACTGGTAGGAAGCGAGTTTTGGAGTGGTTTAGTAGACTGGATAAAAACCACGTTATTAGATACTTTTAAAAATATTAGTACCCCAGATATGGATCTTGTGCAGGTGGTCGATACCCCTGAAGAAGTTATCGAGATTCTGGATAAATTTTACGAGGAATATAATCTTAGTCCTAATTTCTAAACCAACAAACAATAGTTTCCGTAAATATGGTAGAGCGTAAAATACCTTGGGGCAAGCCTATGAGGTATTTATCATACGATTATTTTTTATTTCGAGGCAAACCTCAGAGCATTTAATCTCGATTATCGAGTAAAACCTAAAAAGTCCCTTTTGAAAACCTTTTTTGTATTTTTCTTTTGTTGCTTTTTAAACATCTATGCTGTCATAGCTCAGCATCAAATTTTAATAAATGCGAAGCTAAATAAAGAAGAAAGAATAATTTATATAAAACAACAGCTTACCTATGTAAATAAGAGCAATGAGCCTCTAAAGGAACTTTATTTAAATGATTGGGCTAATGCCTTTAAAAATAAGAACACTCCCCTGGCCCAGCGTTTTGGGGAGGAATACATTCGTAAATTCCATTTCTCTAAACCTGAAGAGAAAGGATTCACCAGTATCAACCAAATAAAGCAGGCTAAAAATCAGCTCGCCTGGATACGACCGCAAAATCATCCTGATATTGTTAGAGTCCAGCTAAGTAAAACCCTGGCACCTGGCGAAAAAGTTCACCTAACATTTGATTATAGTGTAAAAGTTCCCAGTGATAAATTTACCCGATTTGGGGTTAGCGGTGAAGGAAATTATAAGCTAAAATTCTGGTACCTCACCCCTGCGGTATTTGATGGCGCGTGGAAATTATACAGTCATAAAGATATAGGAGAACAATACACACCTCCCGCAAATTTAGATATTCAGCTTGATGTACCAGCAGAATTTTATCCTTCTACGGCCTTGGATATTTTTCACAATTATGCAGCTGGAAATCGTAGGCATATTCGATTAACCGGAGAAAACCGTGTAGAATCTGAATTATTGCTTACACAAACGTATCAGCCTGAAACTTTAGAAGTTGGCATGCATCAGCTTGTTACAAATCTTAATGATGATGGTTTACAACCCGAGATTAAAGATTTAATCCTTACTCGTATTCTTGATTTTCTTCAGGAACGACTAGGAGAATATCCGCATCAAAAATTATTGATTACAAAAGAAGAATATTTAAAAAATCCGGTTTATGGTCTTAACCAGTTACCCGATTTTATACGGCCATTCCCAGATGGGTTTCATTACGATATTCAGCAATTAAAAACAATTATCAATAATTTTTTAAACAATAGTTTACTACTGGATCCCAGACAAGAGCAGTGGGTTCATGATGCTATCGCTATTTCTTTGATGATCGATTATGTAGATCGTTATTATCCAAAAATGAAACTTGTTGGCAGCCTTAGTAAAATTATTGGATTACGATGGTTTCATGCTGCCGATTTAGAATTTAACGATCAGTACCAGTTCTTGTATATGAACATGGCCAGGCTAAATATCGATCAGCCATTGGGCAGCAATAAAGATTCACTTTTAAAATTTAATGTAAATATCGCCAATCCTTATAAGGCAGGTTTAGGAATCAAATATCTTGAAGATTATCTAGGTAGTGAAGCGGTTAAAAAATCCATTTCAGAGTTTTATTCAGAAAATAAATTAAAGCTTGGTACTGAAAAAGAATTTGCCGCGATTTTGCAAAAAAACGCTAATAAAAATATTGACTGGTTTTTTAATGATTATGTGAAAACCAGTAAGAAAATTGATTTTAAAATCACGAAACTTAAAAAGCGTAAAGATTCACTTCAAGTTACCATTAAAAATAAGCGAAATAACAACATGCCTGTTTCCCTTTACGGTATTAAAGACGATAAAATAGTTTACAAAACATGGGTCGATAGTATCGATAAAGAAAAACAAATTACTATCCCCAGAAATGATGCCGAAAGAATTGCTTTAAACTACGAGCAAATCATCCCAGAATACAATCAGCGTAATAATTTTAGAGGGGTTAGTAAACTTTTTAATAAACCGATACAGTTTAGGTTATTAGAAGATATCGAAGATCCCAAATATGCCCAGATATTTTTTACTCCAGAATTTGATTATAATCTGTATGACGGCATCGCCATAGGTCCCAAAATGTACAATACCACTTTTCTAGCCAAAGATTTTAGTTTTAAAATTTCTCCAAAATATGGTTTTAATAGTAACACTGTAGTAGGAAGCGCTAACATCGATTACACCTGGCGGTATCATAACCGGGATCTGCGAACCATTCGCTTAGGAATTGGTGGAAACCGCTTTTCGTACGCTTATGATCTTTTTTACCACCGATATACGCCTTATCTAAATTTCGTTTTTAGGCCACAGAATTTAAGAAACAACGAGCGACAAAGCTTATCTATTCGAAATATTAATGTGAACAGGGATAAAAATCCTTTTGATCAAAACCAAACCGCACCAAATTACAATGTTTTTAATGTTCGTTATGGCTTTAGCAACTCTTACCTGGTAGATCATACTTCAGCAGTTATCGATTATCAATTAGCAGAAAACTTCAGTAAGGTTTCACTTACGCTCCAATATCGTAAACTATTTAAAAATAACCGTCAAATCAATCTTCGTTTTTATGGCGGGACTTTTATTTATAGCGATTTACCCAAAAACTCTAATTATTTCAGCTTTGCTTTAGACCGCCCAACAGATTATCTTTTCGATTATAATTACTACGGAAGAAGCGAAGGCGACGGTTTATTCAGTCAACAAATTATCATGGCTGAAGGCGGATTTAAATCCCAGGTAATGCCTGAATATGCTAACCAATGGATTACTACAGTAAATGCCAGCACCAATATCTGGAAATGGATTTTTGCTTATGGCGACGCCGGAATTGTTAAAAACAGTGGAGAAAATAGTAAGTTTTTATATGATTCAGGAATTAGGGTCGCCCTGGTTGAAGATTATTTTGAGGTTTTTTTCCCGGTCTATTCAAATTTAGGTTGGGAAATCGCACAACCCAATTACGATCAGAAAATACGATTTATAGTATCCTTGGATATCAACACCTTAATTCGACTTTTTACCCGCCGATGGTATTAATGCTTTAAGAAATTTGGCAATCCTTCCACTAAATGAATTTCATAGAATTCAATAAAAATGAATATTATCCAATATTTTTTGAATAAATTCAATTTAATCGATGTTAAAATATGTTATATTTAAAATAAGTCGATTTTTATGAATTGTGTATAATTCTAATTTTAGCTATATTTGTGTGATCCAAAAAAGAAGTTCATGCAAAGCGAAACCGAAACTAAAGAATCGATTTCTTACGAAGATTTTAAAACTCAGGTTTTAGAAGATTACAAAGTTGCCGTAACGAGCCGCGAATGTAGTTTACTGGGAAGACGAGAAGTTCTTACCGGAAAAGCTAAATTCGGGATTTTTGGAGACGGAAAAGAGTTGCCACAGCTTGCTATGGCAAAAAGCTTTAAAAATGGGGACTTTAGATCCGGTTATTATCGCGATCAAACCTTTATGATGGCTATTGGCAATTTAAGTATTGAAAACTTCTTTGCCGGTCTATATGCCGATACCGATATAGAAAACGAACCGATGTCTGCCGGTCGCCAAATGGGAGGTCACTTTATTTCGCATAACATTAATGAAGACGGAAGCTGGAAAAATCTGATGGAGCAAAAAAATTCCAGCGCCGATATTTCTCCTACCGCAGGCCAAATGCCAAGATTGTTGGGATTGGCCCAGGCTTCTAAAATCTACAGGCATGTTGATGGACTTGATGCTGAAAAGTTTTCGGATAACGGAAACGAAATTGCGTGGGGAACTATAGGAAATGCCAGTACTAGTGAAGGACATTTTTGGGAAACTATTAATGCCGCTGGTGTATTGCAGGTACCTATGGTTTTAAGCGTTTGGGATGATGAATACGGGATATCAGTTCACGCAAAGCATCAAACCACTAAGGAAAGTATTTCTGAAGTTTTAAAAGGTTTTCAACGTGACGAAGCTCAGAATAACGGTTACGAAATTATTGTGGTTAAAGGATGGGATTATGTTGAGCTTGTTGAGGCTTATAACAGAGCACAAAAAATTGCCAGAGAAGAACATTGCCCGGTATTAATTCATGTTATAGAATTAACACAACCACAGGGACACTCTACTTCCGGATCCCACGAGCGCTACAAAAGCGATAAGCGTTTAACATGGGAAAAACAATTTGACTGTAATGTAAAATTTAGAGAGTGGATTATCGAAAATGGCTTCAGCACTATTGAAGAAATGAATAAATTCGATAAAGATATTAAACGCCAGGTTCGAGAAGGTAAAAAACGTGCCTGGAATGCATACATAACTCCTAACAAACAAAAGCAAAAAGAACTGCTTCAAATTTTAAGTAGCATCACTAAAAATATAGATGCCGGCGAGCAGTTACCCCCCTTAATAAAAAAAATAAAAAGTACTAAAGAGCCTCTAAAAAAAGATGTACTTTCTGTAGCCAGAAAAACACTTCGATACATCACTAACTATAAAGGAGAATATAAGACTGAATTGATACAATGGATCAATGATTTTAACGAACAATCATTTGATGAATACAGCAGTCATCTTTACAGTACTAATAAACCGATCGATCAGGAGATCTTACCGGTATATGCAGACGAACCTAAGATGGTTGATGCACGTATCGTGATTAGGGATAACTTTGATAAGATTTTTGAAACCCGTCCGGAAACCATGATCTTTGGGGAAGATGCCGGCGAAATTGGTGACGTAAATCAGGGATTAGAAGGTCTTCAGAAAAAATATGGTGCTTATCGTGTTGCTGATACCGGAATTAGAGAGACAACAATCTTGGGGCAGGGAATTGGATTATCGCTTAGAGGATTACGCCCTATTGCTGAAATTCAGTATTTAGACTATGTAATGTATGCTCTTCAAACGATAAGTGATGATTTGTCTACATTACATTACCGTACCAAAGGAAAACAAAAAAACCCGCTTATTGTAAGGACACGCGGTCACCGTTTAGAAGGTATATGGCACAGCGGTTCGCAACTTGGTGGTATTTTAAACCTAATACGCGGTGTGTTTGTTTTAGTTCCCAGAAATATGACGAAAGCGGCTGGTTTTTATAATAACCTTCTGGATCTGGATAATCCAGCCTTGGTTATTGAATGTTTGAACGGATATCGATTAAAAGAGCGTTTACCGGAAAACCTGGCAGCATTTAAAACCCCTATTGGTAAGGTAGAAACCTTAAGAGAAGGAAAAGATATTACACTGGTTTCGTATGGTTCGACGCTTAGAGTTATTGAACAAACTGCTGAGGAACTGGCTGAAATAGGAATCGATGTTGAAATTATCGACGTTCAGTCTTTACTTCCTTTTGATACAGCCCATGATATCGTAGAGAGTGTAAAGAAAACAAATCGACTATTAGTGATCGATGAAGATGTTCCTGGTGGAGCTTCTTCTTACATTCTACAGGAAGTTTTAGAAAATCAAAATGCATGGAGATATCTGGACAGCAAACCGCAAACATTAACCGCTAAAGAACATCGCCCTGCTTACGGTAGTGATGGGGATTATTTTTCGAAACCATCCCACGAAGATGTTTTTGAAAAAATTTATGCCATTATGCATGAGAGCAATCCCGATAAATTTCCAAAATTGATGTAAAATCGACGATTTTTAACGATTAAAAAAGCCGCTAATGTATAGCGGCTTTTGTTTTTTTCAAGCAATTATCTTAATATCTAAACGGTATTGTGTTAATTCTTCAATCAACAATCATGTTTCGTAAACTCATTCTACTCTCTATTTTATTTCAATTTTCATCAATTTTTGCATCAGAGATCTCCTAAAACAGAAAAAACAGCTCAGCTTATTCATATTTGGGGAATGACCAAATACCTACATCCCGCTGCCAGTGACGGTAAAGTCGATATGGACGCTGAATTTCTGGAACTCTTAGCAAAATTAAACACTATTACCTGTACTGAAGGAGTTAATGAGCTTTTTACAAAATGGATTAATAAATTAAATAATATCGATGCTAAGTATAAATCGAGCAATGCGAATCTTCAAAAAGATAACATCTTCAAAAAAATCCTGATTATACATCGATAGAAAAATCTGGTTTTACGCCCGAGTTAATTCAACAAAAAAAATAAAGAATAATGCGAATATTGGTGATCACTACGCTAAGGTTAAATTATTAGGAAATACCGTGGATTTTCGTAAAGATGAAAGGCTAAACAATTTTGATGCTGAAAATGAAACACATCGTTTACTTTTCCTGGCTGGTTTTTGGAATGCTATACGCTATTGAAACGTAAATATTTACCTGACCAAAGATCCCTGGAAAAAGGTGTTACAGTAAATGATTCCGCAATTCTCAGAAACTAAAAATTTTAGTTTAACTAAAGATCGGCTTTTTGCAAAACTGGATGATTCTCATGCTAACTATACGGCAAGCAGTCTTTTCAGTAATAAAAATTCCAAATATTTCGCTTCCATTTCGGGGAAAATTATCAATAACCCATTAGTGATTACTGAAATCCTTGATCCTGAAAAAGTTAAAGAAAGTAATCTTGAAATAGGTGATGTGATTTTCAAGGTCAACGCTAAAAGTATTACCGAAATAATTAATGAGTTTTCGCAATAAATAAGTACTTCTAATGAAAATTATCTAGAATCAATTGTCCAACGCTTTTATATGTTAGGTGGCAAGTCTGCTGATGGTTTAGATGTAGAGATTGTAAAAAATTCAGGAGAAATTATCTAAACTGGGATTGAACGATATGAATTTTCTGAACTAAAGTCCTATTTTGTAAAAAAGCAGCAGCGCAAAAAAATGAGAAAACATTTTATGCTTTAAACAACGAAACCAGATATATAAATCTTGGGAAAATTCAGGCAAAAGCATTAAAAGAGGCTTTTGAAAATTACCAAAACAAGAAAGCAATTATCTTAGATCTTAGAAATTATCCAAATAATATTAGTAACTAACAACCTTGCTAATTTGCTGTATTCAAAGAAAAGTACTTTTATAAAAATAATGGCAGCCAAATACCCTTCTTATGCCGAATATGATATCGATTCGGCTTTAAAATTGATTAAAAATCCATTCAAAATCGGTAAAAAAAAACAAAGATTATTACAAGGGTAAAATTATTTTACTTGTAAATAGTAGCACCGCTAGTATGAGCGATTTTTTTGCTATGGCAATCCAAAATTCATTTAACTGCACAACACTTAGCGAACAAACCTTTGGTGCCGTAATGAATCGTATGGCAGTTCCACTTAAAGACGGTACTAGCATCGATACAACCGGATTTGGAGCCTTTTATTCAGATGATTCATCAGTCCAAAGAAAAGGATTAAAAATAGATCATTACATCAAGAAAAACACTAAAAATTATAAGTACGATTTTTATATTGAAGAGGCTTTAAAACTTATTGATCATTCTCTATAAAACAAAACCAGTATAACTTACATCCAGGCTTTATTTGTTCGCTCTATCGCGTATAGACAATAATTCACTTTTCGTAAAATGGCATTATCCACAGCTCTAAACGTAATATCACCGGCAGCATTATGAAAAACGATATGTACCAGATTTCGCCTTTTATACCATAAAGGTTGCTTTACCGTAATTCCCTGAAGCTTGTAGATTTCAATAATTTCAGTACTTTCATCCCAGGCGGCATAAGATTTACTTATAAACTCCTCCCCTATTTTTAAATTTAAAGAATTATAGATCCTAAATTGAATGATCGCATGCAGCAATAAATAAATCGAAGCGACAATAACCCACCATACAAATTCGATAAAATTGGTAAAGTACTGTAGCATTCCTGTAGCGATTACCGGTATAGCACCGATTATCAATCTGCGAGACAACTCGACCCAATGGGGTTTAAAGATAGTACCCGATTCGTTTTGAGAAGATTGGTATAGAAATGATTTTATATTCTGAATGGTATCTTTTTCTAAACCAGGAATCTGAATAACACTTTTCTTATCGTTATCCTCGCTACTGGCTACCCATAGACTAGCTTTGTATAAACTTAGGCGTTTCTGAATAGGATTGGTGATAATCTTTAAAATCTGCACCCGAATTGGTTTTAAAGAAACCCTGGTATTGGTACGTAGCCCCATTTGCAGATCTAAACTGTTTTTGGTTTGCGTAAGATTAAGATTGAAGTATTTAATAAAAACCTCGACTGTAGTGATAAGAATACTAAGCACCAGCAATAAAATAATAAACCCTGATATAAACAATATAGAGCCGGTAGCAATTCCTCCCATATCTTCAGTAAGCTGCGTTTCCCACTGGGATGTTTCTTCTTTAAAAAACTGATTTAGTTCATTAAAAATCGTGGAAATAAACACGAAAATAAGACCAAAGCCCCTAAAAAAATTACTACTTAAACCGGTTTTTATTAAAGTGGCCAGACTTAGCCTGTACGTCCATTTTTCTTCATTATTTTTTTCAGTCTTTGTTTCGCTATCTATTACCTCATCTAAAGTTTCGAGGGACGTAGTGTTAGTCTCTTTCAGTCTATTTAAAATGTCAGCTAATTGATTAGCATCTTCTGTATTAACCGCTTTTATTTCGACTTCTTTTTGGTTACTTCCGGCGGTATCGATTACCAAACTGTAAACTCCGGCCACTCGCTGCAGTATTCCACGTTTAAAATTTACCTGCTGAATTTTATCAAAGGGAATCGACACAAAGTCTGAACTAAAAACACCTTTTCTCAGAATAAATTCTTCGGCTTTATAATCGATATGAAAGAAGAATTTTCGGTAATCAAAATAACTGTAAACTGCGATAAGTACGAAGAGTACCACAACTGCTAAAATGATGTAAATAAACACTTCACCATCTGGTTTTTTAAACACAAAATAGGCTAAGGCCGCCCAAAAACCCCTTAGAAATTTATAAAGTGTAGAAGTGAAAATTAGTAAAATTCCCACAGCAGATTGTCGTTGCGGTATACTAAAAGGCTTAGACATCTTCGTTAGCAATTTTTCCTGCTAATGCTTCTTTAAGTTTTTCGGCTACTTTTGGTTCTAAACCAGGAATTTTCATATCGCTACCACTGCCACCAGCAGTAAAGACCTTTAAAGTTGACAAATCGAGCCATTTATCCAGAACACTACGGTTTATAGAAACATGCTGAATTCTGTTAAAAGAAACTACGGTAGACTTGCTTACTAAAAATCCACGTTTGTAAATAAGATCTTTCTCTCTTATAACATAGCCGTACCTTGGTTGTTTTTTAATTAAATCGAAAACCAGAAATATTAAAAATAGCAGCAGAAATCCGCTAATTAAGCTTCCTACTAAAATTTCTTCCTGGAAATACATAAAAACACCAAAAGCAATAACTATTAAAAACCAAACACCTGTTTGCAGCAGATGCTTGGTCAATAGTTTTTTACAGACCGGATTTAATACCACCTGCTCAAAAGCTGGCAGTGTGGTAATATCGATCGGCTTATTACTGAATGACGCCTCTATGGAATCCATTTTTTCTCAAAATTTGGTTTTCTTTTTTCCAGAAATGCATTACGTCCCTCTTTCGCTTCATCGGTCATATAGGCTAATCGGGTAGCTTCCCCGGCAAAAACCTGCTGTCCTACCATTCCGTCATCGGTTAAGTTCATGGCGAACTTCAGCATTTTAATGGATGTTGGCGATTTTGCTAAAATTTCCTGAGCCCATTCGTAAGCGGTATCTTCCAGTTCTTCATGTGGAATCACGGCATTCACCATCCCCATGTCGTAAGCTTCCTGTGCGGAGTAATTTCTACCTAAAAAGAAAATTTCGCGAGCTTTTTTCTGCCCTACCATTTTCGCTAAATAAGCCGATCCGTAACCGGCATCAAAGCTGGTAACATCTGCATCGGTTTGTTTAAAAATTGCATGTTCTTTACTCGCCAAAGTAATATCGCAAACCACATGTAAGCTATGTCCGCCGCCTACAGCCCAACCGGGTACCACGCAAATAACCGCTTTTGGCATAAAGCGAATTAAACGCTGAACTTCTAAAATATTAAGTCGGTGATAACCGTCTTCACCTACATACCCCTGATGACCTCTGGCTTTTTGATCGCCGCCACTACAAAACGAATACACACCGTCTTTTGGTGAAGGACCCTCTGCAGAAAGTAAAACTACTCCAATCGAAGTATCTTCGTGCGCATCGTGAAAAGCATCTAATAATTCGGTGGTTGTTTTTGGTCGAAAAGCATTACGTACCTCTGGGCGGTTAAATGCAATCCTGGCAACACCATTGCTTTTTTTATAAGTGATATCATCGTATTCCTTAACTGTTTCCCAGTCAGCTTTTTTCATATTGTAAATTTTAAGAAGTAAAAATAAGGTATTGTAAGCAGTTTATAAAGTGAAAATGTGGATTGAAGCACTAGATTTCTCTGTTCTGCTGCACTACAATCGAAATGACATTCTCAAGATTTAACATTTAAAATATTTTTTAGTCTATTATCTTGGTTCTAGTTTCCTGGTTCTTGCTTCCTAAATCCGGCATAAAACGCTCATATTCCACCCCCAATTTCTAACTTTCTAATCTCCCAACTTTAAAACTCTTGTACAAAAAAACCCGGTTTCTAAACCAGGCTTTTAAATACTTTATAGCTATAGCTTACTGCATGTATTTGGCCATAATTGATTGAAGTTCCATTCCCCATTGTTGGCCCACAGTCATTGCTTTTTCCATTACTTTTGGTGTAGTCTCTACCATTTTCTTACCTACCGGTGTATCGTAAAAAGCAAGAATTTCATCTAATTCATCTTCCGTAAACTCTTCACGATAAATTTCGGCTAGTTTTACATAAAGTCCTTTCAGGCTTGCTTTAAGTTCTTTCTTAAATTCTACACGATTTTCTTCAGGAATCTGATTTACTATTGGTTCGCTAATAATTTCAAACTGCTGCCCTGAAGTCAATTCGATTAATTTCACTGCTTTTTTCTGAAAAGAATCTCCTTCAGTTTCCTGTGCAAAAGTACTGGTTCCTATAATTACAAATAGGATGAAAATTAGTTTTCTCATGATTAGATCTGGTTTTATATTTTCGACTAAAGTAGCCCTATTTTTTAAAATTCGCTGGTTTGTAATGATATTTTAATAAATCACCCATCAATTACCGTAGGCATCTTTATAATACTCATTTGCTATCTGATAAGCCTCCCGTCTTGAACGTATTTTTTCATCTTTTTTAACTGCTTCAATTTCAATTTTTTCGTCGGGATTAAGTATAACTTGGGTAGCAAGGATAGAAAATTTTTCTTTATCGATCTGCAGGATTAACCCAGGCAGGCCGTTATAATTTTTAGGCCCAAATTGTAAAGGAATATCAGGAGTAAACCAGGCGACCACCTGTTCCTCTTTAATCGCTCCACTTCTGGTAAAATTTTTTTCGGTTCCAACAGCTTTAAAACATTTATAATCCCCAATATTTTTAGTAACATTCTTTACATCCCATTGTATCCCAGAGTATTCCAAAAAACCCAAAACTGAGTTTTTTTCAATAATTTTTTTGTCGGTTAAATTGACATAAAACTCATTAGTTCCTGCTTTGCTTCCCATCTTTAGGCCCTTTCCTGTTTCATTTTCTAACTCCTTCATATAATGAAAATAAGACTCCTGGTTTTTAAAATGAAGTTCATATGTATCTTCCTGTGCATTAAGGTACATCTCTACGACCCCTTTTCTAATATCAGGAGCAACATCTTTATTCTTGAAATCTTCAATAAAACTCTTTCTGAATTCTTCATCAATGGCTCCTTTATATTTTACGATCCCAGAAGTTTGTTGAGCGAACAAGGAATTTACAACAGATAATAAAACTAAAGATATTATAAAATAGTATGATTTTTTCATAATGAGCTTATGGTTTGGCTTCATAAAACCTAAATGTAAAAACATTTAACGATAACTACCTTAAAACCAAGATAAATGATAACAGTAATTTTACAATCCCAAAAATGAACTAAACATGATTAATAGTACCTGTTATAAAAATTAAATACAATAATTTTGAATTTACACAAGTCTGTTTTAAGTTTAGCATAATTTTTGAACAGTTTTATGGAAATTTCCAGTTAAATGAAAAATCTTCTTAGCATCCTTTTTCTTTTTACTTTAAGCACAGGATTATGTGCCCAGGAAATACCTGCTACCGAAACGGTTCATCTTAAACTTGATCAGGATCAATTCTTAGCTCCTGTTTTAACCGACTTACGCCCTAATCAATTTTTGGTATATGATCCTAATTTACCCAGTGGAAGGTTTATTGGTGTGCAAAATGAACGTGAAGAATTTGATATGGTTGGGGTGATTCAAGAAGAGAATCGCCAACGTGAACTGGCTAAAGCTAAACGTCTGGCCAGTATCAACTTACCACAAAGTGCTCCAAGAGAAAAAAAAGCCATTCAGCTTACCGGCAACAACCAACAGGATCAATTAAATAACGGTATAAATAATTTTAATAACAATAACTTTAGCAATAACCCATTTCATCGCTACCACAATTCCCTATACAATAGCCAGATGAATAACTTCTATACCACGCCTTATTCTTATCGCGGCACTAACCGCTATTATTACTAAACATTTACTGTTTTAAATAAATACCATCGTCTTTTATATCAATTTGGCGTTGTTTATAAAGATTTCCAGCGGCTCGTTTAAAGCTTTTCTTGCTCATTTTAAGCACTGATTTTATTTGATCTGGTGAAGATTTATCTGTGATATTTAAAAATCCTTTATTTTCTTGTAACTTATCTAAAATCACCTGGGCATTAGGCTCGATACTTCGGTAACCGGGGCGCTGTAAAGTAACATCAATTTTTCCGTCTTTACGTGTTTTCTTTATAAAGCCCTTGATGCGATCCCCAATTTCTATGGGCTGGAAGACATCATCATTGTAAATTAAACCAAGATGAATTTCATTTATGATCACATTGTAACCAAGATCTGTTTTATTACTTATAATTAAATCCACCTCTTCAAAAGGTTTTATAGTTAAATCTGAATTATCTAAAAATGCATGTACTTTACTAGAAGCCACCAATCGATTAGTGTCTTCGTCTAAATAGCAAAAAATAAGATAGCGATGCCCTTTTTGCATTGGATATACCTGCTCTTTAAATGGCACAAATAAATGCTTCTCTAACCCCCAATCTAAAAAAGCACCAAAATCGGTGGTCTCGACACATTCTAAAAAAGCGAATTCATCCAACTTCACATATGGCTCCAAAGTTGTCGCCACGGGACGTTCTGAATGATCCAAATACACAAAAACCTCGATTTCATCTTCTAACTGAAAGTTTTCAGGAATGTACTTGTTAGGTAATAATACCTCATCTCCTTCCGCATTTTTTAGAAATAAACCGGGTTCGGTTTCACGATCAATAATTAAACGATGGTTTTCGCCAATATTCAGCATAACATAAATTTAGACAACAAAGATACTTTATAATTTTAGGGGAATACAAAAAAAGAATCCGCTTCCTGAAAATAGAAAGCGGATTCAATCTTGACTAATCCACAGGACTAGGCAAATACAGACTCTTTATCAAAGTATTTGGTAAGCAAATAATAAACTATTGCTCTGTATTTATTTCGGTTGGATTTACCATATTTTTCTAACATGGCATTTAAGCCAACATCTAATTTGCTATCGTTTGGTAGGCCAAGCTTTTTTACTAAAAAATTAGATTTTACGGTTTCTAACTCGCTATCACTACTCGAAGCAATCGTCTCTGCATCATCTCTAAATACCACCGGGCCCAAATACTCGGTTATATTTCTTAATAAATTTACATCAGGCTCTTCTCCTATCTTTTCTTTAAAATCCTGAATGTATTTCCCTACGCGTTCATCTGTCTTGGTACTCATAATTAAGTTTTTTGGTTAATTACAAGATACCAATTCATCTTCTCTTAAACCGCTAATACCTTCTTAAGAAACCTTAGCATTATATTAAAAATAGAAGATTTTACAGCTAAATGAACGTCTTTTATCCCACAGGAATGTAAAAATCGACTATAGCTTTCTTTTCTGGGTGTTCATTGAAGTTGTTATGATATACTTCAAAAGGCGCTCTATCGGCTTTTTTATATCCGTTTTCATTCATCCACAGAAATAAACCGGTCCATGATTTTTCAAATTCATGTACTCCAATCGTAAGGTTGGCTACAATACACTTTCCTGCATCAATCGAAGTAAGCCTTATTTCACCAGCTATTTCCACAGGTGAATTAATTATCATGCTGGCACTCATTCTTACTTTTTCTGAGGTAGTAACCTTAAAACTATCATGATATATCGTTACCATTTTAGCTTCTTCACTTAATAAACCTTGAGGAGTTGCCCATCGAATTAATTTTGCATAGGCTTCTTGGAGATTTTGAGAGCCTAAACAAGAAACATACGCCAACTGCATCGCAGGAATTTCTGTAATCTGAACATTTGCATTCATTTTTATCCATTTTTTTAGATTATTAATAGTGCAAATGTATTTTTCAAGGTCAGGATAGGCTTGTCCGTTTTTGCTATTAAGTTGTCGAATCTTGCTATGTCTATGTGGATTCAATTTTTTAAATTCAGTTGGACTTACTGAATAATAGTTTTTAAAAGCCTTGGAGAACGATGAATTATCGCTAAAGCCAAATTTATGTGCTAATACCGTAGTGGTATTATTTGTATGCAACAGTTCCAGAGCCGATTTTTCGATACGCCTTCGTTTTACATATTCGTTAAGCCGCTCTCCAGTTATAAATCTGAATATTCGATGAAAATGAAAAGGAGAAAAACAGGCAATTTGAGCAAGTTTTTGCAAGGATAAGTTGGCTTCTAAATTTTCATCTATAAATTCAAAAACCCGGTTAATTCTGTTTTTATAGTCAGCTTGCAATTCCTCTTCAAACATCGGTCTTTATTTCATATAACTAAAATACTCTAAAAGCACCTTATCATTTACTTTTCGAGGAGTAAAAATCTCTAAAATCTTAGGGCGTCCTGAAGCATCAAAAAATGTGTTTAAGCATTCACTAATTTCAGTTTCAGAGGATGCAGCTTTATATCCAAAATTATACATTTTAGCTAATTGTTCTGCTTTAAGATCATGAACAGTTTCAAAAAAGCTTTCGAAATTTTCGCTATTCTTATTCCCTGGCAAAATCCTAAAAATACCGCCGCCGGAATTATTCAAAATAATTATTCTAAAATTAGAAGGTAAATATTTATTCCAAAGTGCATTGCTATCGTAAAAGAAACTAAGGTCGCCTGTAACCATAAGCACCGGCTCGTTACTGGCCATCGCAGAACCCGCTGCCGTAGAAATACTTCCGTCTATCCCGCTAGTACCACGATTACAAAAAATTCTTAAGGAAGGAGGCCATTTAAACAATTGCGCATAGCGAATAGTCGAACTATTTGCCAGTTGCATAATATAATTATCTGGGACTTTGGACACAAGTAGTTGCATCGCTTTTAAATCGGAATAGGGAATCTCATCCATATAGGCATCATGTCTTATCTGACGTTTTTGACGTATATTTTTCCAAAATTCACCATAATCACTATCGATTTTCGTAGTCAGCGGAAAAAACTCCAGAAAGAAATCGTTCACCGATGTTTCAAAATGCTTGTTCAGACAAAAGAATGTATTATAAGCTTTTTTAGAATCAATATGCCAGTGATGTTTGGGATTATAATTCCGCAGGAAAGCTTTTATTTTTTTAGAAACGATCATTCCTCCAAAAGTCAGTAAAATATCAGGTCTTAAAGCTTCAAAAAGCTCCTGCATATTTTCGTCTTTTTCGATCGGCCCAATCATCGTGTCGATCCTGGTAAAAAAATCTTCGTGATGTAAGTTAGATGTGGTTTCAGTAAATACGATAACCGAATCATCTTTCGCTAGTTTTTCAAGGAATTTTTGCTCAACTGCATTAGGTTGCGCTACACCCACAATGACCATTTTCCGTTTGGCTTTATTCCAAATTTCGGCGTATGGCAGCAGCTCTTCCTTCGAATAATGCCGTTTTGTTATTTCAGGAAAAATCTCGATAGGATTTACCTCTATATTCTCCACTGTGTCATAAAGCGGCTCATAAAAAGGTACGTTAATATGAACCGGACCTTTTTCTTCTATAGCTTTGTTCAGTGCTAAATTAATTTCACGCTCGTTATGTTTCTGCGCTTCCCACTGTTTTTGTAGCAGTTTTTTGTCAATGATTTCAGATTCTAAAACCAGTTCAGAATATAAATTGGCAGAATACAGAATATGATTCTCATATACATTTTTCTGTCTGATAGTTTGCCCATCCCCTATATCAATGCGCTCAATGGGGCGGTCTGCAGAAATGACCACAAGCGGAATATCGCTATAAAATGCCTCTGAAATTGCTGGATAATAATTTAGTAGTGCAGAGCCTGAGCTGCATACCAGCGCTACCGGTTGTTGCAATTGCTGAGCCATACCTAATGCCACAAAGGCCGCACAACGCTCGTCTACAATACTGTAAGATTTAATGTCGGGATGATACGTAAACCCTATTGTTAACGGCGCATTACGCGAACCGGGAGATATGACTACGTGTTTTATATTTTTTGAAACGCAAAGGGAAACCACATTACGTGCCAAAGGTATTTTAGAGTATTTCACAAATTTTATTTTTTTGCGAGCGGAAGTTTGTGGGGAGTTTTAAAATCTACCGCGTATTAAAATTATATCCCAAAATTACGATTTAAAGCAGACTTCCATACCCCTTTAAAAAGGATTTAACTGATTTTTTTATACAGAAGACTTGATAAAGTTCACAGGTTTATCCGTATAGCTATAGGGCTTGTGGGATCTAATTTTTCGTTCAGTCTTGATGCACTAAAACAGATTTGATGGTATAACTTTTATTTACCGTTTCCTCCCACTCGGCTGTTGGATTAGAGTCGGCTGTGATGCCGCCACCAATAAAAATTTCAGCTTCGCCTTCAACTAATTTCATGCACCTTAGGTTTACAAAAATCTGCGATTGGTTTAAAATGCTGGCATACGCCTGATTCTCCTGATTTCGGCGATTCGAACTTCGCTTTACTTCCTGCTTTAAGTTAATTTCACCAAGAAATCCCGAATAAAATTCACGATCGCTATATTCATTCTCCAAAATAAATTCTCTGGCCTTTTCCCTGGGAAAACCACAAACAGCGGGTGTTGGATGTAAACTTTCTAACAAATTAGAGAGATTATCATTCTCTAAAGTTCCTGAAATATCAGTACGAATATGAAGCAGATTTCCGGCTTTTACGGTATAAGGATCGCTAAGATTAATTACGCCGGAAGCTACTTTAAAATCCTTTAATTTCTGTACAATTTCATCTGAGACAATTTTCTGTTCCTCAACTTCTTTTGGCGTCCAGGCAGCATCTTCTATCTTTCCTTTATACGCTTGTGTTCCTGCAAGGGCCATCGTTTTAAAGCGGTTTCGCTCTACTTTAACTAAAGTTTCGGGTGTAGCACCAATCCAAAGTCCGCTTTCTGGATGTGACCATACATAACAAAATGCTTTTGGATAATGCTGTAACAGATTTTTAAAAATAGAGAGTGCTGAAA
Organism: Zunongwangia sp. L-65; assembly: GCF_056859415.1. Lineage (NCBI taxonomy): Bacteria > Pseudomonadati > Bacteroidota > Flavobacteriia > Flavobacteriales > Flavobacteriaceae > Zunongwangia > Zunongwangia sp. L-65. Next base: position 158,927 of record NZ_JBSXOK010000080.1, on the reverse strand, counting down.
GTTGTGATGGACTTTGCTCTTTTCGGGCCAGGACCACTTTTTTCATATTTCCCATTTTAATCTCAGCAATTCCTTTAGCCACCAGCTCTTCGTGCTTTTTTTGTTCGCTGGAATTCGTGATTTCAGGAACATATTCTAAAGTTTCTTTTAATGAATATTCTGGTTCATATTCGGTACTAATCACATCAGATTGATCTTTAGGGATTAATAAACTCTCACTTCCGCAGAAATCAGAAAAAACAAATCCACTTTCAGAAAAATCGGTGGTTTTATGCGATTGCTTATCTTTTTGCAAAAATGCCTTAATCACATTTTCATCTGGTTTTCGATAAGCTACACATGCTAAGTTTTTATGGATATGATCTTCTAGTACGTTAAAAAACGCCATCGCTTGCATCATGATTTCTTTTTTGCTAATGCTATGGTGGTTAATTTTACCAGCGAAATTAAATTATCTTCGGTATCGGTGATATGAATATTCCAAAGCTGTGTGGTTCTCCCTTTATGGATAAAAGTAGCTTTGGCAAAAACATGGCCTTCTTTAATACTTTTAATGTGGTTAGCAGAAATCTCTATTCCGCGAATCACAAAATCTCTGGTATCTAAAAATAAATAACATGCCGCACTTCCTACGCTTTCTGCCAAAGCAACGCTCGCGCCTCCATGTAACACTCCATCGGGTTGATGTACTTTTGGCGTCACCGGCATTTTGGCGGTTAAGTAATCTTCACCAACATCGATAAATTCAATATCCAAGGTTTCCATTAATGTGTTTTTACACATTATTGCACACATTCCCAGGATTTCTTCTTTGTTCATAGCAATACGATTAATTACTTTGTAAAAGTACAAAATTGAATCTACAGCATGAGCCGCGAAAAACAGGTTTCTTACCAAATCACCAATACCTATAGTGTTTTAAACAGGTTTACGGAAAAGACAAAAAACGTGTGGCTGGTTTGCCATGGCATTGGCTATTTAAGCCGATATTTTATTCGGCATTTTAATCATCTTGATGTCGATGAAAACTACATTATCGCGCCACAGGCGCAGTCTAAATATTATCTAAAATCTGATTATAGACATGTAGGCGCTTCCTGGCTAACGCGGGAGAATTTAGAGGCTGAAATTGATAATGTCCTAAATTATTTAGATGAAGTTTTTATAGAAGAAAATTTAGCAGAAGTTCCCAATTTGATCGTTTTAGGCTATTCACAAGGTGTTTCTGTAGCCACTCGTTATTTGGCGCAACGAAAGATAAATTGCGCCCAACTGATTTTACACTCTGGAAAAGTTCCTGCTGAATTAACTGCTAAAGACTTTGCGTTCCTGAAAGATACCAAAGTCACTTATCTCTACGGAACACAAGACGAATATCTTAAAAAAGGTATTATTGAAGTTGAAGAAACACGACTAAAATCCCTTTTCCCTTATAATTTCGAGATCCAAACTTACGATGGCGGACACGAATTTAATACTGACATTATCGAAAAACTGAGTTAATTTGAAAATTTGGTGATGTGAGGATGTGAGGATGTGATGATTTGGTAATTTCGTAATTTGAAAATGTGGTAAGCTGGAGCCAAGATGAAAAATTTTGAATTTTGAATTAAATCAGATATCACTTCGAGTGTTTTATTTTGTAGCGTAGCGAAAAAACAAAATGTATCGAGAAGTCTGTCACAATTAGCAGTCGCAATATAAAGTCATATTTGCAGTGATTAGTGAGTAGTAAACAATTATTAATAAATAATATTTAGTTTTTCGCTGAATGCTGAAAAACCTAAAAGCTTTTCTGCTAACTTCGATTATAATTTGTTTTTCGAGCGCAACGAAGTGAAGTCGAGAAATCTTTATCCTGTTTCAAAAAAGATCTCTCCACTTCGGTCGAGATGACAAAGCCTGGTTCTATTGCTTTCCTTTTTTCTATTGAAATGTAATCATTATTTCACGTAAATCTACTCATCACAAACATAAGATGACAAATTCTAAAAATATCACTTCGAGTGTTTTATTTTGTAGCGTAGCGAAAAAATAAAATGTATCGAGAAGTCTATCACAGTTAGCAGTCGCAATATACAGTCAAATTTGCAGTGATTAGTGGGTAGTAAACAATTATTAATAAATAATATTTAGTTTTTCGCTGAATGCTGAAAAACCTAAAAGCTTTTCTGCTAACTTTGATTATAATTTGTCTTTTCGAGCGCAACAAAGTGAAGTCGAGAAATCTTTATCCTGTTTCAAAAAAAGATCTCTCCACTTCGGTCGAGATGACAAAGCCTGATTCTATTGAAATGTAATCATTATTTCACGTAAATCTACTCATCACAAACATAAGATGACAAATTCTAAAAATGTCACTTCGAGTGTTTTATTTTGTAGCGCAGCGAAAAAATAAAATGTATCGAGAAGTCTATCACAGTTGGCAGTCGCAATATACAGTCACATTTGCAGTGATTAGTGAGTAGTAAAAAATTATTAATAAATATTTAGTTTTTCGCTGAATGCTGAAAAACCTAAAAGCTTTTCTGCTAACTTTGATTATAATTTGTCTTTTCGAGCACAACGAAGTGAAGTCGAGAAATCTTTATCCTGTTTCAAAAAAGATCTCTCCACTTCGGTCGAGATGACAAAGCCAGGTTCTATTGCTTTCCCTTTTTCTATTAAAATGTAATCATTATTTCACGTAAATCTACTCATCACAAACATAAGATGACAAATTCTAAAAATATCACTTCGAGTGTTTTATTTTGTAGCGCAGCGAAAAAATAAAATGTATCGAGAAGTCTGTCACAGTTAGCAGTCGCAATATACAGTCACATTTGTAGTGATTAGTGAATAATAAACAATTATTAATAAATAATATTTAGTTTTTCGCTGAATGCTGAAAACGTAAAAGCTTTTCTGTAACCTTTAAACTCTTCATATTTCAATTTTTTCTTAAAAATTTTAAATATTTTCGCTGAATCTGATTTAGAAACATCATGAAATCACAAAAAAGCCCAGTAAAAACAAAAAAGACTTCAATTTTAAGGAATATCGGTCCGGGATTTTTACTGGCGGGAGCTGCCATTGGTGTATCCCATTTAGTACAATCTACTCGTGCAGGGGCCGATTATGGCTATATTCTTATTTGGGCGTTGTTATTGGCCTGTATTTCTAAATATCCTTTTTTGGAGTTTGGTCCCAGATATGTAGCCGGAACCGGGAAACATTTAATTACCGGATATAAGCAGCTGGGTAAGATTCCTTATTTGCTATTCATATTTATTACAGTTGCCAGCATGTTTATTATTCAGGCGGCAGTAACTATCGTAACAGCTGGTTTGGCAGAACGCCTTTTTAATTTTGGACTTTCGCCATTTACGTGGAGTTTTATAATTTTTGGAGCTAGCATTGCCTTATTATTAATAGGAAAATATCCGGGGTTAGATAAAAGCATGAAAATTATTGTTAGTTTACTTACACTTGCTACTTTAGCTGCGGTATGCATGGCTTTGGGGATTCAAAAAGAACCGATAGAAACTGTTGAAGTTCCGCCTTTGTGGACTACCGCAAGCCTCGGTTTTATCATTGCATTTATGGGCTGGATGCCTATTCCTTTAGATGCTGCCGTTTGGCATTCGATCTGGACCAAAGAAAAAGCACACGAAAATAGAGAGAAGCTTAGTTTAAAAGGTGCTTTTTTAGATTTTAATATTGGTTATTTATCGGCTTGTTTTATTGGAGTATTGTTCTTTTTACTTGGCGTTTTGGTGATGTTTGGAAGTGGCGAAAGCTTTAGCAGTAATAGTGTAGAATTTTCTTCGCAACTTATTAATCTCTACGGAAAAACATTGGGAGAATGGAGTAAACCGGTGATTGCCATAGCTGCTTTTGTAACCATGCTAAGTACTGTAATTACGGTGACTGATGCGTATCCCAGGGTAATTTCTGAATTATTTTATCCTGAAAAGTCAAGTGAAGCTGAAGCCGATAATCGAAAAAAACGCTGGCAATTTTATAAAATATCAATCTTTATCATTCCAATACTATCTTTAGCCATTCTATACTTTACCTCAGGTTCATTTACTATTCTGGTAGATTTTGCCGCGGGATTATCTTTTTTATCTGCACCTATACTCGCTTGGTTTAATTACAAATTAGTTACCGGCAAAGAAATGCCAGAAGCCGACCGTCCCGGTAAAAATTACCGAATATTTACAATAGTATGCTTTGTGATGCTCTTGGTATTCAATATTGCTTATTTGGGTTATAATTTCTTTATATAGAAACGAATTATACACAGGAATTCTCACCTATCTCTGCGATCTCTTCAGAAACTATTGTTATATTTCCCTGTCGATCTACTTTAAGATGAAATCGATTAGTTTGAAAAGGTAAACAATAGCTTACCGTTTGCATTACAATTAATTCGAAACCATCCTGAATTTCTTTAATAGCACCATTATTTTTATTATTTACAGACCAATAATAATCATTAGCTCTGGCAACAAGTAAGGCTTCACCCGGTGTATCGATTTCTCCAAGAAAATCAAGAACATCCTCTTTAGAAGTAGCTACATGACTTTCCTCTTGTGTTTGGTATTTAATGTAATAAAAGCAATATGAAGGCAAACACCCAGTAATAAAACCAGCATCTGCTTGTAGATTGTAAAATGCAGTTCTACAATCGGCATCTGCACAAATTTCACCAAAAGAATAGTGGACATTATTGCGATATACTAATGAAGTTGGATCACCAGGATCTTCATAATCTGGCATCGACTGGATATATTCAAAATAAGTGATTGGGTCATCAGCCTGAATATCAGAAAATGGGTAGGCTGCAGATATCGCTTCAAAATCATTGAAATTAGCTCTAAGACCTTCGTCATCACCCGAGCACGAAAAGAGTAAAATGACTAAAACTAAGATTGAAAATTTTCTGATCATAATATTTGATTGATTTCTATTTAGATACCAAAATTTCGAAAAGGTTGCGTACAAAAAAAGCCGCTGAAAAATCAGCGGCTTTTTATAAAATATCTGGATGAAGCTTATTTCACTTCCTCGAAATCTACATCTTCTACATCGTCTCCACCTTTGGTCTCACCGTCTCCGGCTTGTCCACCTTCAGCTCCGGTTGCTCCTTGTTGAGCGCCTCCCTGAGCTTCAGCTTGTGCCTTATACATTTCTTCTGAGGCTGTTTTCCATGCTTCGTTCAATTTGTCTAAAGCTGGCTGAATAGTTTCAACTTCTTTAGTTTCGTAAGCTTTCTTAAGTTCTGCTAAAGCATCTTCGATAGGCTTTTTCTTATCATCAGAAAGTTTATCTCCAAACTCTTTTAATTGCTTTTCAGTCTGGAAAATCATTCCATCAGCTTCATTAAGCTTATCTACTTTTTCTTTCGCTTTCTTATCGGCATCGGCATTTGCTTCAGCTTCCTGCTTCATTTTAGCAATTTCTTCCTCTGTTAATCCAGAAGAAGCTTCGATACGGATATCCTGAGATTTACCGGTTGCTTTATCTGTAGCACTTACTTTAATAATACCGTTGGCATCGATATCGAAAGTTACTTCAATTTGAGGAGTTCCTCTTGGTGCTGGTGGAATACCATCTAAATGGAATCTACCAATCGTTTTATTATCTGCCGCCATTGGACGCTCACCCTGTAATACGTGAATTTCTACAGATGGCTGATTATCTGCTGCGGTAGAGAATGTTTGTGACTTTTTAGAAGGAATAGTAGTATTCGCTTCAATAAGCTTAGTGTTTACACCACCCATAGTTTCAATACCTAATGAAAGTGGAGTTACATCTAATAACAATACATCCTTAACATCTCCTGTTAATACACCACCCTGAATTGCAGCACCAATAGATACTACCTCATCTGGGTTAACACCTTTAGAAGGTTTTTTTCCGAAGAAACCTTCTACTTCTTCCTGAATTTTAGGAATACGTGTAGACCCACCTACTAAAATTACTTCATCTATATCACTTTTAGAAAGACCTGCATCCTGAAGCGCTTTTTTAACTGGCTCCATAGATCTAGTCACTAATTCGGCTGCTAACTGCTCAAACTTAGATCTTGTTAATGTCTCTACCAGGTGTTTTGGTCCACTAGCTGTAGCAGTTACATAAGGTAGATTGATCTCTGTTTGAGAAGAAGAAGATAACTCGATTTTAGCTTTTTCCGCAGCTTCTTTTAGACGCTGTAGCGCCATAGGATCTTTTCTAAGATCAATATCTTCAGCTTTCTGGAATGTATCTGCTAACCAATCAATAATTACTTCATCAAAATCATCACCACCAAGGTGGGTATCACCATTTGTAGATAATACTTCAAATACACCGTCCCCTAGTTCCAGGATAGAAATATCAAAAGTACCACCACCAAGGTCATAAACCGCAATCTTCTGGTCGGTAGATTTTTTATCCAAACCGTAAGCAAGTGCCGCAGCGGTTGGTTCGTTAATAATACGTCTTACTTTAAGGCCAGCGATCTCACCAGCTTCTTTGGTAGCCTGACGTTGAGAATCATTAAAATAAGCTGGTACTGTAATAACAGCTTCAGTAACATCCTGTCCTAAATAATCTTCAGCAGTTTTCTTCATTTTCTGAAGGATCATTGCAGAAAGTTCCTGTGGAGTGTAAAGACGACCATCGATATCTACACGAGGAGTGTCGTTATCTCCTTTTTTAACTTTATAAGCCACACGGCCTGCTTCTCTTTCAGATTCAGAGAATTTATTTCCCATAAATCTTTTAATCGAAGCGATAGTTTTCTCTGGATTGGTTACTGCCTGTCTTTTTGCAGGGTCCCCAACTTTTATTTCACCACCTTCTACAAAAGCAATTACAGAAGGAGTTGTTCTTTTACCTTCGGCATTAGGGATTACCGTAGGCTCGTTACCTTCCATAACTGAAACGCAGGAGTTAGTTGTACCTAAGTCAATTCCAATTATCTTACTCATAACTTTATACGTTGATTTAATATTTTATTCATTGTTTCGCTCTCTAAAAGTCAATCTTTGTGCCAGCAAAAATCTTATGACAGGTTGGCAGAGACATTTTTAAACATCCCCGTTTTGAGCAAAAATCAATGCAAGTTTTGCAGAGTATTCGATAAATTGTGTATAAATAGGCAGGTACTGCTAATTTTTTATTTCTGATTCTGTCCCTGAAATGATACATTTGTTTGCATAAATTTTCAATATGGAATGTATTAGTGTATTCGACATGTTAAAGGTTGGCGTAGGCCCGTCCAGTTCTCACACCTTAGGTCCCTGGCGCGCCGCCCAACGTTGGATCCTGGAACTTAAGGCCAAACAACTCTTTAATCAGGTAGAAAAAATTCATATTGATCTTTATGGCTCGCTTTCTTTAACAGGTAAAGGTCATGCTACAGATGTTGCAACCCTATTGGGCCTATGTGGTCATGACCCCGTAACCATGGATATCTCTATTATAGATGAGGAAATTCTTGCGATTAAAGAACACAAAATAATTCATTTTAATAAGGAGCTGGACATTCCTTTTAACTTTGAAACCGATATAAAATTCAATCGTAAATTCCTGGATTTTCATCCTAACGGAATGATTTTTAGAGCCACGCTTAAAAATGGTAAAAAATGCTCGTCGTCTTTCTTTTCTATAGGCGGAGGATTTGTTGTAAAAAAAACTCGAAAAAACGCTAAAAAGAAACAGGATAAGTTTGATGAATTTCCTTTTCCGGTAGAAAGTGCTAATCAATTATTAGCCTATTGCAAAGCTGAAGATATGAGCATTTCACAACTGGTATTGCAAAATGAACGTTCCCTAAGAAATGATGAACAAATAGACGCCGGTCTGCAACAAATATGGAATACCATGTTAGAATCAATGTATATTGGTTGCCATACTGAAGGCATTTTACCAGGCGGATTGAGTGTAAAACGTCGCGCTTTCGAAATGCACCAACGTCTTATTGGCGAAGAACAATACGATTCCCCTAAAAGTTGGATCACCGCCATTAGAAATACTGAAGTAAAATTTCGCCAAATCTTAAAATGGGTAAGTTGTTTTGCTTTAAGTGTAAACGAGGTAAATGCCAGTCTGGGACGTGTAGTTACAGCCCCAACAAATGGTAGTGCCGGTACCGTTCCTGCCGTTATGATGTATTATATGGTGATCGAAAATCATAAGGCCACTTTTGAAGATATGAAACGCTTTATGCTGGTTGCAGGAGAAATTGGAAGTCTATTTAAGAAAGGAGCAACAATTTCTGCCGCAATGGGAGGATGCCAGGCAGAAATAGGTGTATCCTCGGCAATGGCCGCAGGGGGATTAACAGAACTGCTTGGTGGTACGCCAGAGCAGGTTCTAATGGCCAGTGAAATTGCAATGGAACATCACCTAGGTTTAACTTGCGATCCTATCGCCGGATTGGTACAGGTACCATGTATCGAGCGCAATGCCATGGGAGCTATTAAAGCGATTAATGCTGCCGAAATTGCCTTAGAAAGTGATGCTACCAAAGCAAAAGTGCCATTAGATAAGGTAATAGCTACCATGTGGGACACGGCAAAAGACATGAATTCCAAATACAAAGAAACCAGTGAAGGCGGACTTGCCGTAAAAGTAAACCTTAGTGACTGTTAATCGCCTTCTATAATTGTACGAGCAAAATTTACCATCTAAAATCAAGAATCTCTTCCGTCATTATTTTTTAACCATGGCGTGCTACTTCCTGTTTTTTATGGGGATGGGTATTTTAAACACGATTTTTCCTGAGTTAGATTTCGACCGTTATCAGCAGACAGAAATCTATGAGATGATGACCAACAATCCATTGGTATTTTTTATCCTGGCAGTAATCATCGCACCAATAATAGAAGAATGCCTTTTTAGAAGTCTCATCAAACCTTCGCAAAATGAAATCCTCGTCTTTATTTGTTCGTGGATTTTATTTATAAGCCTTCCTTTTATTCCTGCCAAAGCAAATTTGATTTTAAAATACAGTTTACTTCTATTAAGCGTTTTTATCATCTTCCTATTTCTGAAATCGATCATTCCGGAAAAGAAGATGAAAAAAATGCAATATTATCTTCATAAGTATTACCGGTTAATCTGGATGCTATCAGCCTTAATTTTTGGCTATGTGCATGTATGGAATTACGTTTCAGGATTCGAGTTTAACTTTATCCTCTTCATCCTTATTTTCCCCAGAATCATCGCCGGATATTTTTTTGGAAGGTTAAAGGTGCAAAATCAGCAATTATACTGGCCTATATTGCTTCATGCTATGAATAACGGAATCGTAGTACTTTTGTCTTCTAAAGCTGATGAAATTACCAATTTGTTTATTTAACAAAGACTTAGAAATCTTCATTATTCAATTTTGTAAATTAAGGAAACAAAAAATTGAATGATGAAAGCAGTACAAGTAAAAGAAAAAGGTGGTGAATTTGAATATGTTGATGTCGACAAGCCTTCACCAAAGGAAAACGAAGTTTTAATTAAAATTGAAGCCTGCGGTATTTGTCATAGCGATGCCATTACCAAAGAAGGTATGATGCCCATCGAATATCCAAGAATACCGGGACACGAAGTTGTAGGTATCATAGAAAAGGTGGGAGAACGTGTTACACAATGGAAAGAAGGACAACGTGTAGGTGTTGGTTGGCATGGTGGTCATTGTTTTGAATGCGAACCCTGTCGACGTGGTGATTTTATCAATTGCCAGAATGCAAAAATTAGTGGTATTTCTTATGATGGCGGCTATGCCGAATTTATGACGGCACCACAGGAAGCGATTGCCAGTATTCCGGATGAATTATCTTCAGCCGAGGCTGCTCCTTTACTTTGTGCCGGGATTACAGTCTTTAATGCCTTACGAAATTCTGGAATTAAACCCGGTAATGTAGTGGCTATCCAGGGAATTGGTGGTTTGGGGCATTTAGCCATTCAATATGCTGCAAAAATGGGAATGCGTACCGTAGCTATTTCCACCAGTGACGATAAAAAATCCTTAGCATCAAACCTTGGGGCGCATCATTTTATAAATGCAAAAGAACAGGATACCGTAGATGAATTACAAAAATTAGGTGGCGCATCTTTAATTCTTGCAACAGCACCTAATAGTAAAGCAATTAGTAGTGTAGTTGATGGACTGGGACCAAATGGCAAACTCCTTGTTGTTGGTGCTACGGGAGATCCGCTATCGGTTTCTCCATTTCAATTAATCATGGGTAAAAATGCCGTTGCAGGTTGGGCTAGCGGAACAGCTATGGATAGTGAAGATACTTTAAAATTTAGCGCTTTAAGCGGTACGAAACCAATGATCGAAGAATATCCACTTACTGATGTTAAGAAAGCTTATCAGAAAATGATGGATAATGAAGCTCGATTTAGAGTGGTTTTAAAACCATAGAGAAAAACAATTTTTGAAGTACCATCAAAAGCCATCGCTTAATTGATGGCTTTTTTATTCACATTTTTCTTTTCTACGTGTATCAATAATATAAATTATTTGCCATTTACCGTTGATCTTCACCAACTGAAAAGAATTTACACCGCAATGACTTAAACTATCGTTAAAATAAAATTTATATGGTGTCCATACATTCGCCATACTTCCATCAATCGAAATTTGATAATCCAATAGCTCTTCTTTAAAACTAATATCTTTGGGAATACTTGAAATTGACTTCAAAAAATCTGAAAATGAAATTTCATTGACTACCGTTGCTCCTTTTTGGTTCTCCCCTATTGATTGGATAATTACCTTTTCTGAAACATTTTTTTTCATCGTAACAGAATCCTGGTTATGAAAAGATTCAAAAAAAGAATCGATTGTGTTTTTCACCTTTTCCTTTTCATTCTGCGCAGTTACAACATTAAAAGCCAGAAGAATAATTACTAATGGAATCTGTTTCATTTAAAACAAAGTTAAGTTTATCAAGCTTTACCAAACTTACTATATAATTTTTCTAAATTTAGAACAATCTAGAAAATCTACTTAATGAAAATTGCTATATATCTATTCCTTTCGTTGATATATTTCTTTGGAAATTTACTTTTTGCTCAGCAAAATACAAGTAAAGAACATAAAATAGTTGGTTATGTTTTTGGTGATCTGATGGAGAAAGCTGAAAATCCTGTTCAGGCTGAAAAACTAACGCACTTAAACTTTGCATTCGCTAAAATTGAAAACGGAAAAATAAGTATTACTAATGAAGATGATCCTAAACATTTTAAAACTTTAAATAAATTAAAATCTATAAACCCATCCTTAAAACTCCTAATTTCGGTTGGTGGTTGGACCAATACAGCAAGTTTTCCTTCGATAGCCAGTAGTGATAGTACCAGAACACGATTTGCTAATAGTACACTTCGATTTTTAAAAAAATATAAATTAGATGGAATCGATTTAGACTGGGAGGCACATAAAAACAATGGAAGCACTCCATTCTTCCCCGAATACAAAGAAAACTTCACATTATTATTGGCCGAGATTCGACAAAAATTAGACTCGTTTTCAGCAAAAACGAACAATCAATATTTATTAACGGTGGCTACTCCTCCTAACCCAACTTATTTAAAAAATGTCGAAATCGATCAAATTGCAAAAATTGCAGATTTTGTAAATATTATGTGTTATGATTTCCATGATGATTGGAATACCTCAACCTGCCATCATACCAATTTACTGATTTCGCTAGCAGAGCCTAAAAATCAAAAACAAAGTACCGCACTTGTTGTTAAAAACTATATCGAATCTGGTGCCGACCCAAAAAAATTAGTTATTGGTGCCGCCTTTTATGGTCGTGGCTGGAAAAAAGTAACTCCTGTAAATAATGGATTATACCAACCAGCAAAAGGCCAGTCATTTGCCTTAAATTATACCGCTCTAAAAGATAGTTTACGTTCCGGTAAATATCATCGTTACTGGGATGAGGAAGCAAAAGCACCTTATTTATGGAATGCTAAAGACAAAATTTTTATAAGTTATGATGATCCAGTTTCTTTAGAAAAGAAAGCGGAATTCATAAAAAAAGAAAACCTGGGTGGCGCAATGTTTTGGCAATATCACGCAGATGATGGTGAACTTTTAGAAAGTCTTTACCGGAATTTAAAAAATGGAAATTAAGAAGAGTAAATGCAATTCCTGGACATTTATTTCAGGATCTATTTTTGTACCGCTTTGGTTACATTCTTTGTCGCATGCAATACGTATATGCCACCGAGTTCTAATCATGCAGGTATAATTCCTTATGTATTCCCCTGGATCTTAATACTTGCAGGGTTTTTCCTTTTTGCCATCAGTAAGATTTTTCTGAAAAAATGGAATTGGCTCATCACGTTAATTACAGTTTTATATACACTGTATTTTTCTTTAAATTTCTATTTTAAGAATAGTATTTAAAACTTTGACTTTCCAAATTCTTGACAATATCTTAATTAATCTATTAGTAAAACCCTATTTTTACACATATAAAAATTTAGATTAATGTCTGTTGCTAAAAAAGAATATAAAAGAATTACGGTTAAGTCTTTAGTCGATATGAAAAAGCGTGGAGAGAAAATCTCTATGTTAACCGCCTATGATTATTCAATGGCAAAAATTATGGATGGTGCCGGGATCGATGTGATCCTGGTAGGAGATTCTGCCAGTAATGTTATGGCAGGATACGAAACTACCTTGCCCATGACTCTGGACCATATGATTTACCATGCTACAAGTGTGGTAAACGCTATTAGCCGTTCCTTAGTCGTTGTAGATCTTCCTTTTGGCTCTTATCAAAGTGATCCAAAAGAGGCGTTACGATCTTCGATAAGAATTATGAAAGAAAGTGGTGCTCATGCCATAAAGCTTGAAGGAGGTAAAGAAATTAAAGAGTCTATTAAAAGAATCTTGCATGCGGGGATTCCGGTAATGGGGCATTTGGGATTAACTCCACAATCTATTTACAAATTTGGAACCTACACCGTTCGGGCCAAAGATGAAGAAGAAGCAGAAAAGCTTAAATCTGATGCTAAACTTTTGGAAAGATTAGGATGTTTTGCGGTAGTTCTAGAAAAAGTACCTGCAAAATTAGCTAAAGAAGTTGCTAAAAGCGTGAGTATTCCTGTTATCGGTATTGGTGCTGGTAACGGTTGTGACGGCCAAGTTTTGGTAGTACATGATATGTTAGGAATGACCAAAGAATTTCATCCACGATTTTTACGCAGGTATTTAGATCTCCATACTGAAATGACAGGGGCTTTTCAGCGTTATGCTGAAGATGTAAAAAGTGGTGATTTCCCGTCTGAAGACGAACAATACTAAGCTTTTGCCAGATGAATACTGCGGAAAAAATTATCGCCGGGCTAAATTTACAACCTCATCCAGAGGGTGGTTACTTTAAAGAAGTTTATCGAAGTTCAGATATCCTAGAGGCTGATGCTTTGCCTGAAGCTTTTAAAACCGAACGAAATTATTCTACCAGTATTTACTTTTTACTGACTTCCGATAATTTTTCGGCATTTCATAAAATAAATCAAGAAGAGGTTTGGCATTTTTATGATGGCTCTCCTCTTCTTTTATATATCATTTCTCCTTCGGGGGAACTTACAGAAATAAAAATAGGGCGAGATTTGGAAAACGGTGAAGTTCCACAATATGTGGTTCCAAGAAATTACTGGTTTGCTGCAAAAGCTATACAACAAAACGCATTCTCTTTTGTAGGTTGTACGGTTGCACCGGGATTTGATTTTAGTGATTTTACGCTAGCTAAACAGGAATTTTTAATTAAAAAATATCCGCAACATAAGAAGATTATTGAGGAATTCACCCGATGATCTGATGCAAATTACTATTCTAAGAAATTAGTTATTTTACCATTAAGTTTTAAATTCAATTTTGGCAGATAAGTTACTTTCCAATAAAAACAACCTACAGGTATTACACGAAGACAATCATATCATCATTGTCAATAAACGTGTTGGCGACATAGTACAAGGCGATAAAACCGGTGACAAACCGCTTAATGAAGTAGTTAAAGCCTATTTAAAAGAAAAGCACAACAAACCGGGTAATGTATATTTGGGCGTGGTACACCGTCTTGACCGGCCAACCAGCGGTATTGTTTTATTTTCGAAAACTTCAAAAGCGCTACCCAGGCTTAATAAATTATTTCAGCAAAAAGATGCTAAAAAGACCTATTGGGCCGTGGTCAAAAACAGGCCGCCAAAAGATCAGGATATATTGGTGCATTATCTAAAGCGCAACCCCAAACAAAACAAGTCTTTTGCCCATAAAAACGAAGTGCCTGATAGTAAAAAAGCAATTCTGGAATATCGTATTTTAAAAGAATTAGACAATTATTTTTTACTGGAAGTCGATTTAAAAACGGGAAGACATCACCAGATCCGTAGTCAGCTTTCGGCCATCGGATGCCCTATAAAAGGTGATTTAAAATACGGCTTTGATCGTAGTAATAAAGATGCTGGCATTCATCTGCACGCCAGAAAACTAGAGTTTATTCATCCGGTAAAAAGGGAACCGATAATAGTAATTGCCGAAGTTCCAGACGAATCTTTGTGGCAGGCTTGTAAAATTCAAAGTTAAAAGTTAAAAGTTAAAAGTTGAAAGTTGAAAGTTGAAGTTGAAGTTTTACACTTTACAAAACGAAGAACCTACTACAGATAACAAATTCTATTACAATCCAAAATTTTTCAACAATATAGAATAAAAAAGTCTATTGTTCTATGAGCTATTGTCTTGATTCCTGATTCCAAAAGCATAGTGGTCTATTTTCTTTATTTCAAGATTCTAATTCCACATCAACTTTCCCTTACTTTACAAAAGCAAGGATGAAAAGCCATTTAAGGCTTTCTAATATTTCATTTTTTTTAAAATCTTCAACCATGCCATTAAATATTTCCCAAAGCTTGGATGAAGATTTTTTGATCCCCTCTGCTTAGCGTAATTTGAATAAAAATTACGATCTGATAGACAAATGCGAAAAAACAATTTTACTAAAATTAATAATTACGGTTTTATAGGAAACCTGCAAACTACTGCTTTAGTCTCCAAACAAGGGGATATCGATTTTATGTGCTTTCCCAATTTTGATTCACCTACGGTTTTTGCGACCATACTGGATGAAGACAAAGGTGGCTGTTTTTCTATTGAGCCATTAATTGAAAATTTAGAATATAATCAGTTTTACATCACTGATACCGCCAATCTTATCACCCGGTTTTCGTCCAAAGACGGCATGGGCGAAATTTGTGATACCATGGTGATCGATGAAAAGGACCACAAGTTTAAATTGCTTAGAAAAATAACCACTACCTACGGCAATGTTTCTTATCGCGTAAAATGCAAACCACGATTTAATCATGCTGAGAAAAGGCATTCGGCTTCTCAAAAAGAAAATGAAATTACTTTTTGTAAAGATGATAAAAGCATTCTTTGTTTAAATAGCTGCCAGGATTTGCATATCGCTATGGACGATGGTTTTTCTGAATTTACCTTATCCGAAAGAGAGTCGGCTTATTTCATTCTAACCGATTTCCATTTGTCTGAAGAACAACAACAAAACATGTCTGACTTTGGAGAAAAATATTATGAAGAAAGTAATGAATATTGGAGAAAATGGGTAAGTCAATGCACGTACAAAGGTCGCTGGATAGAAACAGTTATAAGATCGGCCATTACTTTAAAGCTCCTAACTTCTCATAAAGAAGGAAGTATTATCGCGGCACCCACATTTGCTTTGCCAGAAAAAATTGGGGGTGAAAGAAACTGGGATTATCGATATACCTGGATAAGGGATGCCGCTTTTGCTATGTATGCTTTTTTAAAACTCGGTTTTAAAGAAGAAGCAACTTCATTTTTTAAATGGGTAGAGAAGTATTGTTTTAAGGATAAAATGGATTTAGTATATACTTATGATGGAAAAACACCACCAGATGAGCGTACACTAGATCATTTTAACGGGTATAAAAACAGTAAACCGGTTCGGGTGGGCAACGAAGCTAAAAATCAAACCCAACTTGATATTTATGGCGAACTTATCGATGCCGTCTACGTTTATTATTTGCACGACGGTCCAATCAAAAAAGACTTCTGGAAAAATATAAAACATCATATAGAATATGTTTGTGAACATTGGAAAGATAAAGACCGCGGAATTTGGGAAATTAGAGGGGATAAAAAAGAATTTCTACATTCCAGATTAACCTGTTGGGTGGCGTTGGATCGCGGAATTAAAATTGCAGAAGGTAATAATCTCGAGTTTCCTCGAAAGAAATGGGAAGAAGTAAGAGAACAAATTAAGAATAGTATCTACACCGACTTTTGGAACGAAGAAAAACAGGCATTTGTTCAACATAAAGATACAGATGAACTGGATGCTTCGGTATTATTAATGCCAATTCTTCACTTTATTGATAAACACGACGAGAAGTGGAAAAAAACCTTGCAAGCGGTAGAGCGAGAATTAAAATACGATGTGCTTATATACCGTTATCGTGCTGCCGAAACCGAGACTGACGGACTAGAAGGCGAAGAAGGAACCTTTACCATGTGTTCTTTTTGGTATATCGAATGTTTGGCACTGGGTGACCGCATTGAAGAAGCTGCTGAAAATTTTGCCAGGATTTTAGGCTATGGTAATTCACTACGATTATTTAGTGAACAAATAAGTAAAAGCGGGGAACAGGTTGGTAACTTTCCGCAAGCCTTAACGCATTTGGCACTCATCAATGCCTGTTTGGAACTCAATAAAAAAATGGATAAAAAAAAGAATAATTAACTATGTAAATTAGCTACTTTTTAAAACTTCTATAAATTTCTGTAAAAACAGCAGCGGCAATTAATACTCCGCCAATCATGGTGTTTGCTGACGGAATTTCATTCAAAATAAAATAACCTAATACAATACCATAAATAGGCTGGGCACTGCTTATAATACTGGCGGTAGTGGCAGAAAAATATTTAAAACTGCTCACTAAAAGGGTGTGCCCAACCGAAGTAGTAAATAATCCCAATATTAAAACAGGTGCTATTTGCGATGGAATAACCGATAAATCAAAGAAAAACAAAACCGGAATCAATAACCCGCTAACTACAAACATCTGGTACAACATAAGAACCGAACCATTGTAAGTTGAGGCTTGCTGTTTCATTAAAATATTCCGAAGTGAATATAAAAAAGCCGAACCAACACCAAAACAAACTGCAATGGTTTGTTGGTTATCCAAACTAAATTCTGGTACTAAAAAATAAACCCCTAATAACACCAGAACACCTAAAAGCAGATGTAGCTTATTGAAACCCGTTTTACGAATTATCGGTTCTAAAAAAGTGGTGATAACAGGATATGTATATATAGAGAGCATCCCTATAGCAACACTGGATAATTTTAGCGCCTGAAAATAGGTGAGCCAGTGCGCACACATTAGAAAACCAGCAAATAAAACTTTCAGAAGATCATTATTATTTTCAAAATTTAGCTTAAAACCTTTAAGCTTACAAAAAATAAGCAACACCCAGACAGCAATAAAAGATCTAAGAAAAATGATTAAAAAAGGACTCAAATCTATATACCTACCCAAAGTCCCAGAAGTACTAATAATTACAACCGCCAGGTTTAATTGAAAGATATGTTTTAAGTAGGCTTTTTCTTCAACCAAATTACAACATTTTAGCGTGCATAATCATTTACTTTTTCCTTAATTACATCGGCAACGGGGCGATTATCGATTTTACTTTCTAGCCACGAAATAATATCAAGATATAAAAAAGCACGACGCTCATACGGATGATCTTCGTACCGTTTTAGTGTGGCGTGAAGCTTTCGGAATTCATCTTTTATATCAAGCGGACTAACATCAGGCAGATTTCGAAGGAACTTAATCATCTCCTTTTGAACCTCGTGTAGGTCGTTCATCCTAATTAAAAATTTATAAGTAGATTTTATTAATCGCTCTAAATGATAATCCATGCCTGCTTCATAATGAGCAACCAGACTCAGTATCCTCGAAAAACACATTAAATCTTCACGCATTTCCAAAGATTTGTTTTGAATGATTTTTCCTAAATACTCGATACATTTTTTGTTATTACCATCACCAAAATAAAGCGATGCGATTTTATAATAAAACACCATAATGTGATGCTCGTCAATTTTTCCTTTAAATCGCTTGATTTTTTGATCGATCTTTTCTACCAGAGTTTCGCCACCGTGAAACTCTCCTTTCATAAACCTTAAGTTTAGTTTATTTTCATAGAGATATAGGAAAGACAGGGAGGCTATATTATCATCATCAGGAATTTTTGGGTTTTTAAGCGTATCCTCAAATCGATGTAAAACTTTTTCGAAAGTTGAAGTATGGTTCAGGTAAAATAATGATTCTAACAAGTAATGGTTGCCTTTTAAATAGAAAACAGGATGCACAGGAATTAAATGCTTGTTATCGTTAAAAAGATCGATCCATTTAGAAGAATATTTAAAAGCATTCAGGAAGTTCTGCGTAATAAAACTATACCACAAATGAGCCTGAAATAGCCATAACTTCTCCTTAAATCCCAAATCTGCAAAAGTGTATTCAGGTAAGTTTGTTTCAAAATAATTATGGATCGCTGTAGCTTCTTCTTCTGTACGAGCATACCCCATTTTTAGAAAAATGCCATATAACTGCAACGATAAATTGGATAACTTACTAGAAATCTGGTTAAGATTGGTAAGTTCTTCTGTTTGTTTTATTAAAATTTCGGCCCTGTTTTCAATACTTCTGGTGATATATTGGGATTCAATAATTTTTTCGAGCTCCAAAATCTCGTAAGCCAGGTTTTTCTCCTCGTAAGCTAAAGCAGTAGCTTTCGTTTTATCCAGGAGCTTTAAACTTTGCTTATAAAGGCCTTTTCGATATAAAATAATAGCAAAGTCTAACTGTTCCCTAATCTGAATCGGAATACTTTGATGGGCTGGGTTTAGACGTAAACTAATTAAAATCTGCTTGTACAAATGTGCCTTAATATTGGACAATTGTTGCTTGGTGATATTGGTGTTTTTAAGCAGTAATTCTTCATCATACCTTTTTTGCTTGCTTAAAACTTTAAACAGGTTGAGAAATTTACTATCTGAATTCACCCCAATTCTTCCTACATACAACGAAAATTGTCTCTTTTCGGAAGGAGAAAGTGATTTTATTAAAGAAAATAGGTTATCCGTTAAATCGTTGGTCATTGTAACAAGATACTTTTTAAATAACTGATAATCAGTTATATTATAAAAATATAACTCATTTAATTATCGTAACACTTAAACAGGTCTACTACGTGAGCAGTAGGCTTTGTTATACTTTAGTTAAAGATAAAGCAAAAAAAAACTCTTATGAGCGCAGAAAAGGTAGAAATTTTTGACACAACTTTGAGAGACGGTGAACAAGTTCCCGGATGTAAATTGAATACAGCACAAAAATTAAAAATTGCGGCAAGACTGGATGAGCTGGGGGTAGATGTAATAGAAGCCGGATTTCCTGTATCAAGTCCTGGTGATTTTCAATCTGTGACCGAAATATCAAAAATAGCAAAAAACGCTGCCGTTTGTGGACTCACCAGAGCCGTAAAAAAAGATATCGAAGTTGCTGCTGAAGCCTTAAAATATGCAAAAAAACCTCGTATTCATACAGGGATAGGAACTTCAGATTCTCATATTAAATATAAATTTAATGCTACTCCAGAGCAGATTATCGAACGTGCGGTCGAAGCTGTTGCTTACGCTAAAAACTTTGCAGACGATGTCGAATTTTACGCTGAAGATGCCGGCAGAACCGATAACGCTTTTCTTGCGCAGGTCTGCCAGGAGGTCGTCAACGCTGGGGCTACCGTTTTAAATATTCCAGACACTACAGGATATTGCCTTCCTGAAGCATATGGAAAAAAAATAAAGTACCTAAAAGATCATGTGGCGGGTATTGATAATGTAATCATTTCCTGTCATTGCCATAATGATTTAGGATTAGCTACTGCTAACGCCATTGCTGGTGTTGCCAATGGTGCACGACAAATTGAGTGTACCATCAATGGCATTGGTGAACGTGCCGGAAATACTGCATTAGAAGAAGTAGTAATGATCCTTCGCCAACACCCTACTTTAAACTTAAATACAGACATTAACCCAAAATTACTATTTGAATTAAGTAAAATGGTTTCTAAAGAAATGGGGATGTTTGTTCAGCCAAATAAAGCAATTGTAGGAGCAAATGCTTTTGCTCATAGCTCTGGGATCCACCAGGACGGGGTTATTAAAAACCGTGAAACTTACGAAATTATTGATCCTGCTGATGTTGGCGTAACAGAATCTGCTATTGTTCTAACTGCCCGCAGCGGTCGTGCCGCTTTAGCTTACAAAGCCAAAAAAGTAGGTTATAATCTTACAAAATTAGAACTGGATGCTGTTTATACCGAATTTCTTAATTATGCAGATATGAAAAAAGAGGTATTAGACGAAGATATCCATGAAATCATGGCCATTTCTAAAAAGAAAATTAAAGCAATCGCGTAAAGACGTCATATTAAGTTTTATAAAACTTATCATAACACAGCCCTCGTGCTGTGTTTAAAAATTTAAAGAAATGAAGAAAACCCTTTTTGATAAAATTTGGGATGCCCATGTGGTAGAGTCGATTCCTGATGGTCCAGACATTCTATATATCGATCAGCACTTAATTCATGAAGTTACGAGTCCACAAGCTTTTAACGAATTAAAAGAGCGGGAAATTCCTGTTTTTCGGCCTAATAAAATCGTGGCCACCGCAGATCACAACACGCCAACTGAAAATCAGCATTTACCGGTTAAGGATTTGCTATCCAGAAAACAATTAAAAGAACTTTCACAGAACTGTGAAGAAAACAATATTACACTTTATGGTTTGGGACATCCTTACAACGGGATTGTTCACGTAATGGCGCCAGAACTGGGGATCACACAACCCGGTAAAACCATGGTTTGTGGGGATAGTCACACTTCTACCCATGGAGCTTTTGGTGCAATTGCTTTTGGGATAGGTACCAGCCAGGTAACTCAGGTTTTCGCTTCACAATGCTTATTGGTAGAAAAACCTAAAAGGCTGCGTGTAAACGTAAACGGAGATCTGAGAAAAGGAGTTACTCCAAAAGATGTTATTCTTTACGTGATTAGTAAACTGGGGACAAACTCTGGAACGGGCTATTTTTGCGAATATGCCGGTGATGTTTTTGAAAATATGTCGATGGAAGGTCGCATGACCGTTTGTAACATGAGTATTGAAATGGGAGCTCGTGGCGGACTAATTGCACCAGATCAAACTACTTATGATTATGTTGAAGGAAGGGAGTTTGCGCCCAAAGGAGAAGAATTTGATAAGTTAAAAGCGTATTGGGAAACTTTAAAAACCGATGAAGGTGCCGAATTTGATCAGGAATATTCTTTTGATGCAGAAGATATCGAGCCAATGATCACCTACGGTACCAATCCTGGTATGGGAATTAAAATTACCGGAGCTATCCCAGTTGAAGGAGGTAAAAGTGATGCTAAAGCTTTAAGCTATATGGGCTTTAAACCTGGAGAAAGTTTAATCGACAAACCTATTAATTATATCTTCATTGGCAGTTGTACAAATAGTCGTATCGAGGATTTCAGAATGGCAGCGAGCTATATCAAAGGAAAGAAAAAAGCAGAAAATGTAAATGCATTAATCGTTCCCGGAAGTAGACAGGTAGCCGCTCAAATTCAGGAAGAAGGTCTCGATAAAGTTTTTGAAGAAGCAGGCTTTAGATTAAGACAACCCGGGTGCTCAGCCTGCCTGGCAATGAACGATGATAAAATTCCAGAAGGCGAATATTGTGTCTCTACCAGTAACAGAAATTTTGAGGGTAGGCAAGGACAAGGTTCAAGAACAATTTTAGCGAGCCCACTTACTGCTGCAGCAACCGCCGTGGCCGGAAAAATAACCGACTTTACAAAAAGCTTGAATTAATGGAAAAATTCACCACACTACAAGATACAGCCGTCCCGTTAGAGGTCGAAAATATAGATACAGATCAAATCATCCCTGCACGTTTCCTTAAGGCAACAGATAAAGCAGGTTTTGGTGAAAATCTTTTTAAAGACTGGCGTTTTGACAAAGATGGAAAACCTGTAGAGGATTTCTCACTAAACCAGGATCAATACTCAGGACAAATTTTAATAGCAGGAAACAACTTTGGTTGCGGTTCAAGTAGAGAGCATGCTGCATGGGCATTAAAAGCCTATGGTTTTAAAGTAGTTGTTTCCAGTTATTTTGCAGATATCTTTAAAGGTAATGCACTAAATAATGGTTTATTACCGGTTCAGGTTTCTCCTGAGTTTTTGGACGAACTCTTCCTTGCCATTAAAAAAGATAATAAAGAAAGCTTTAAAGTTGATCTCGAAAATCAAAAAATTCAAATTATAAGCAGCGGTAAATCCGAAAATTTTGCTATAGATGCTTACAAAAAGACCTGTTTAATTAATGGTTTTGATGATATTGACTTTTTAGTGAGTAAATTGGATGCCATCAAGAAATTTGAAGAAAAACAAACGCAAATGCGTGAAGCTGCGATTCAGGAATAGGAACTGGATCTAAAAACTTTTATAGCACAACATATGAAACTAAAAATAGCCGTATTAGCCGGAGATGGAATTGGACCGGAAATTACACAGCAATCCATAAAAATACTTAAAGCTATTGGCGATCGTTTTGATCACGAATTTGAATTCGAAGAGGCGATTGTTGGTGCCGCTGCAATAGATTTACTGGATAATCCATTACCTGAAGCAACTTTAGACCTTTGTAAAAAATCTGATGCTGTACTATTTGGTGCCATAGGTCATCCCAAATATGATAATAACCCGGATGCTAAAGTGAGACCAGAACAGGGATTATTGAAATTAAGGAAAGAATTAGGTCTTTATGCCAATATCCGTCCTGTAACTACTTATCCTAAACTTATCGATCAGTCTCCGCTTAGACCGGAAAGAATTCAGGGTGCAGATTTAACGATTTTTAGAGAGTTAACAGGAGGAATTTATTTTGGTGAAAAAAGCCAGAGTGAAGATGGACAAAGCGCTACCGATGTGTGTACCTATTCTGTAGTAGAGATCGAAAGAATGGCGCACTTAGCTTTTAAAGCTGCCCAACAACGACGTAAAAAATTAACCCTGGTAGACAAAGCCAATGTTTTGGAAACTTCCCGTCTTTGGAGAAAAACCGTAAAGAAAATTGCTGAAGAATATCAGGACGTAGAATTAGATTTCTTATTCGTAGATAATGCAGCTATGCAAATGATCTTGAATCCTAAGCAATTTGATGTAATTCTTACTGAAAATATGTTTGGTGATATCATTTCTGATGAAGCCAGTGTAATTGGAGGAAGTATTGGTTTATTAGCTTCAGCTTCTGTTGGTGGCGATAATGCAATGTTTGAGCCCATTCACGGGTCTTATCCCCAAGCTACGGGTAAAGGAATTGCCAATCCTGTAGCATCGATCCTCTCTGCAGCAATGCTACTGGATCATTTTGGTCTTATTGAAGAAGGCCATGTCATAAGAAAAGCAGTGGCCACCAGTATCAAACTAAATGTATGTACTGAAGATATTAATAAAGATAATCCTTACAGTACTGAAAAAGTTGGAGATTTCTTGGAAGGCCTAATTAGCGAGTCTGAAAATAATATCAATGACGAAAATCTTAATTTTGGTCAAATGACCATCATCTGATTTCACGTTTGTAATCTTAGTTAGATTAAAAAGGGGTGTAGACATAGTCCCCTAAAATTGTGTAAGTTTGTATAGAGAAAGGGTTAGATTTATTAAAGTCTAGCCCTTTTTTAATACATAATCATCTATAAATTAGACCACAGTTAAAAAGAGAGCGTTTTTTTAAAAGCATAAAAAAAGCTATCCATTTTGGATAGCTTCTATTGTTTTATTAAAAAATGCTCTTAGAACATTTCTCTTCCTGCAAAGTGAAAAGCACCTTCGATAGCAGCATTTTCATCGCTATCACTACCGTGTACTGCGTTCTCTCCTACAGAAGAAGCATATTTTTTTCTAATAGTTCCTTCAGCAGCATCTTCAGGGTTTGTTGCACCAATCAAAGTTCTAAAATCTTCAACTGCATTTTCTTTTTCTAAGATTGCAGCAACAATTGGACCTCGAGTCATAAATTCTACCAATTCTCCGAAGAACGGACGCTCTTTATGAACCGCGTAAAAAGTCTCGGCATCAGCTGTTGTCATTTGCGTTAACTTCATGGCTACGATTCTAAAACCTGAAGCATTGATCTGATCTAAAATTGCACCAATATGCCCCTTTTCTACAGCATCAGGCTTAATCATGGTGAAAGTTCTGTTTCCTGCCATTTCGTGTTTTTTAAATTTTCAGCAAAAATAACCAATTCTCTTCCAAATACAAGGTTATTAAAACTTTATATCAATTTTCTAAAATTTCACGCTGGTTTCTTGCAAAAGCGCATTTTCTATGCCTCTCATTTGCATATTAACTTCCTCATTTTCAAAATCAAAATTCAAAACACCAAAACTTAGCTGAAAGATCACCTCACCTTCTCGATACATATTAGCTTCCCCACTAAAACTCTCATAAACATGCGTCATTCCACTAGAAGTAAAATCATATAATGGCGCCTTCAAACCTTCGATATCCATTTTTGAAAATTCTGAAATATGACGATCTCCACTAATTATAATAGGTTTTTTAATTCCTGAACTCGCAATCAGATCTAACAAATGCTCACGTTCTTCTGGGAAATTCGCCCATTTCTCAAAACGATGCTGCATGCTAAGCACCTGTATACTACTCATTATAATATGATAATCTGCCGTGCTATTATTTAGTTCCTTCTCTAACCACTTCCACTGCGCATCTCCCAAAATGCTACCTCCCCTACTCTCATTAATTGGATCTCTAAAATACCGGGTATCCAATAATATAACTTTTATCGTATTTCCATCAGCAATTAAATCTTGCGCATAATAGACACCTTCACGAGCACGACGTACATCGTCCTGTGGTACATTCATAAAATCAAGAAATAATTGCTGACTTTCGGCTTTCTTCTCCCATTCTTTCCCTGCATTATTTTTTCCAAAATCATGATCGTCCCATGTACCTAACATCACAGCAGTATTTACCAATTTTTGATAGGCCTCAACATTTTGCTGAAAATCGTACATTGCTTTCATTTTTTCCATATCTGGCGTATCGGCGTAAATATTATCACCACCCCATATAAAAGCATCGGGTTCATTATCCAGTATAGGCTCCCATAATGGTTGGGGATTATCCTGATCATTACAACTACCAAAAACAATGGTAAAGTCATAATCTTTTTTAGGTATTTCCTGTCGTTCTTTATGTGTTATACCAGAAGTAGAATTACAGCCAACCAAAAATAAAATCAATGAAAATCGTAAAATTTTAATCATTTTTGTTGTTTTGTTTTCCATAAAAATAAACATTAACAAAAAACTCTTTAAATGGAAACTTAGGCTTAACGTAATGATAAAATATCACTTGTTAAACTTTTTACCTCCTTAGGTTCTACAAGCGGTACTGAATCTAATCGAATTTGATGATTTTGGAACAAGGCTGCGACGTAAGAATAGGAAAACATTTTATAAATTCGAATCAAGCTTCAATGGAATTAAAGCCTGAATGAGGCATTAAATTGTATCTTTACACTCTTATGATAGAGCAATATATTTTAGAAATAACGGCCGAATTATCCAAAGCGAACAATATAGTAATTGTTCCTCACAAAGGCCCAGACGGCGATGCGATGGGAAGCACGTTGGCTTTGATGCATTTCCTAAAGGATAAAGGACATAATGCCAATGTTATCGCTCCTAATGAATACCCTAATTTCCTGAAATGGTTACCTGGTAACGACCAGGTGATTATATATGAAGAAAGTAAAAAACTGGCCGACGACATTATTGAAAAAGCAGAGATTATTTTTACTTTAGATTTCAATGATCTATCTCGTTGTGGTGATATGCAACAGGCATTAGAAGCTAGTGAAGCAACTTTTATAATGATCGATCACCACCAGGAACCGGCAAATTATGCAGACTATACGTATAGCGATACCAGCATGAGTTCTACCTGTGAGATGGTATATCATTTTATAGAACGGCTTCGTGCTAAAAACAAAATCACTCCTGAAATTGCCAGCTGTTTGTATACTGGGATTATGACCGATACCGGTTCATTCAGGTTTTCAAGCACTACACCAAACACCCACCGCGTAGTCGCAGATCTTATTGAAAAAGGTGCCGAAAATAGCAAAATTCATCAGGATGTCTTTGATACGAATTCTGAAAGTCGCTTACAATTATTAGGGAAAGCTTTGCAAAATTTAAAAGTCAACCGACAGTTTAGAACCGCTTATATTACCATTTCACAGGAAGAATTAGATGCCCATAACTTTAAAAAAGGAGACACTGAAGGTTTTGTAAATTACGGGCTCTCTTTAGATGGAATTGTTTTTGCAGCTATCTTTATTGAAAATAAACAGGAAGGAATCATTAAAATTTCATTCCGTTCTAAAGGCGATTTTTCAGTAAATACCTTTGCAAGGGCTCACTTTAATGGCGGTGGTCATAATAATGCTGCTGGCGGAAGAAGTGAAATGTCCATGAACGACACCATCGTAGAATTTAACAAACTGCTTCCTGAATATAAAGAACAACTTCAGGCATGAAAAAACTAATTTTTAGCTTATTATTTATCGCTGCATTGGTTTCCTGTAAATCTCCAGAAGCTCGCTATCCCGTAAGTCAACATTCAGGAAGTTATATCAACGAATCGGTAGCGAGAAATAAAAAGCTTTTGGCAGAAGAAGAATCTTTAATAAAAAAGATCATTGCAAACGACAGTAGTAAAAATTATATCGCCAGTAATGGCGGATTTTGGTATTTCTATAATAAAAAAGTAGCCGACTCCGTTTCTAAAACAAAACCGGAATTTGGCGATATTGTAAATTTCGATTATTATATTCAAACCTTAAATGACCAAACGATATACGGTGAAGGCGAAAAGCCAACAAAAGAATATGCTATAGATCAGGAAAACTTGTTTAGCGGTTTAAGAGATGGCTTAAAATTGATGAAAGCCGGGGAAACGGTTACTTTCTTATTCCCTTCTTACAAAGCTTTTGGATATTATGGCGATAAAGATCGAATTGGAACTAATATTCCAATAAAAACTACAGTTACTTTACATTCTATCCGGGAACAGGATTCTATAAACTAAAAAATCTTATTTATTTTTGCTTAAAATTAAAATTTATATAATGAAGAAATTTAGCCTTTTACTTTTAAGTGCTATTGTTTTGGCTTTTACAGCCTGTAAAGACGACTACCCAGATTTAGAAGACGGGATGTACGCTAAGTTTGATACCTCTATGGGGCCTTTTATAGCCGAGCTATATTATGAGCAAACCCCGATTACTGTTGCCAGCTTTGTTTCACTGGCTGAAGGAAACAGCACAATGGTAGACAGTACTTATAA
Organism: Zunongwangia sp. L-65; assembly: GCF_056859415.1. Lineage (NCBI taxonomy): Bacteria > Pseudomonadati > Bacteroidota > Flavobacteriia > Flavobacteriales > Flavobacteriaceae > Zunongwangia > Zunongwangia sp. L-65. Next base: position 131,376 of record NZ_JBSXOK010000080.1, on the reverse strand, counting down.
AAACAAAAATTTTTATGATGGAATTATTTTTCACAGAATCATTGATGGTTTTGTAATACAAGGTGGTGATCCTACCGGTACAGGTCGTGGTGGCCCGGGTTACCGTTTCCCTGACGAAACTATCGACAGCTTAAGCCATGAATCTAAAGGTATCCTTTCTATGGCCAATGCAGGCCCAGGAACAAATGGAAGCCAGTTTTTTATTACCCTTGCTCCTACTACAAATTTAGATGGAAGACATACCGTTTTTGGAAAAGTCGTAAAAGGACAGGATGTTGTTGATGCCATAGGCAAAGTAGAAACCGACCCTAGTGATCGACCTGTAAAAGATGTAGTCATTAATTCAGTTGAAATTATTAGGAAAGGGAAATCTGCCAGAAAATTCGACGCGCCTAAGGTTTTTGAAAACGAACTTCAGAAAATTAAAGAAGCTGAAGAAGAAGAAGCCAGAAAACTTGAAGAAGCAAAAGCTGAAAATAAAGCGATGTTCGAAAAATATCAAGACGAAGCTAAAACATTAGATAGTGGATTAGGAATTTATATTCTTAAAGAAGGCGAAGGTCCAAAACCTAAAATTGGGCAAAACGTTGGTGTGGATTATGAAGGTTACTTTACCGATGGTGGTATTTTTGACACCAGCAAAGAAGAGGTAGCAAAAAAATGGGATATCTTCAATGAAATGCGAAGTATGCAGGGTGGTTATGCTCCCCTAAATATTAGTTATGGCCCAGATGCTCCTATGATCGCCGGGTTTAATGAAGGAGTTCAACAAATGAAAGTTGGTGATCAGGCCATTTTATATATCCCAAGCCATTTAGCCTATGGCGAAAGAGGTCGAGGTCCAATCGAACCGAATACCGATTTAGTTTTTATCGTAGATCTGGTAGACATTAAATAAGCTGTTAGCTGTTAGCTAGAAAAACTGCCGGTAAAACGGCAGTTTTTTCGTTTTAATCAGATAATTTTATTTCATTCATCATGAAAAAATTCATCTTAATTCTATTTACCTTTATTGTCTCATCATGCAATCTATTAAACACCAATAACTTCAAGAACGACTATAGGTGGAAAAATAGAAAATTTAAAACTTCTCAAAATGCTAGCCTACAGTTCAAACCTAAACTAATTAAAATCTACGATGATGATTCTTATTTTCTCAAAAAATACTTTAAAACAGATTCACAGGAAATAGTCAACAAATTCAATAAAGAATTAGTAAAAGATCTTGAAAAAAGAAATTTCAATTTGTCATCCCAAAATTCAGAATATAAAATTTCAGTAGATACTTTAATTTTTAAAGAAATTGTCAAAAATGAAAATGTATATACCTATAATGAAAGAGAGTTTATAGGTATTTATGAAAGTTATAAGGTAAAATTTAAAATTATTGGTAAAGTAGAATCTAAAGATACCTCAGCTGTCATTGAATCTGATATTAATTTTGAAGCTCAACCACGAGAAGGAATGCTTATCAAAAAATATGTAGCTTACGATAACAAAAATACTAATCTAGACAAAGTATGGAAAAACCTTCTGAACAAATTCAGCTATCGCTGTTACGAATTTATTCAGAAGGAAATCTAATATTCTCTATTTCTTCGGAATATTTTTTAGAATCTCGAGAGTGAAATCCCAAAATTTTTGAGTGGAAGAAATACTTGCTCTCTCGTCTGGAGAATGGGCCCCTTTTATTGTTGGACCAAAAGAGATCATATCCATATCAGGATAATGATTTCCTATAATTCCGCATTCCAACCCTGCATGGCAGGCAGCAATATGAGCCTTTTCACCGTGTTGCTTTTGATAAATTTCATCTAGAACTTTTAAGATCTCGGAAGCTGGATTTGGCGCCCAACCAGGATATTCGCCAGATTGTTTTACTTTAAACTTCGCCAGCTCAAAACTTGCCTGTAAGCTATGCGCGAGATCACTTTTAGTAGATTCTACAGAAGATCTTGTAAGACACTTAATTTTCGCTTTTCCATTAGCTACAACAACATTAGCGATATTATTGGAAGCTTCAACCAAACCTTCAATCTCGGGACTCATTCTATAAACTCCATTGTGGGCAGATGCAATGGCTTTTATTATCTCCATCTGATCTTCAACCTTCATCAACTTTCCATTAATTTCGGCTTCAGAAATACCTATATCCATATTGGGCTCCAAACTGGCGTATTCTTTTTTAATCTCATCGATCCACATCAGCATTTGTTGCACAAAAAAGTTAGTATCCTCTTTATCAACAACTACAAAAGCTTCGCTTTCACGCGGAATGGCATTGCGTAATCCGCCACCCTGTAATTCAGATACTCGTAATCCAAAATCACGATATGCCGTATATAATAATCTAGCCATTAACTTATTGGCATTTGCAAGTCCTTTAATGATATCCATACCAGAATGTCCACCTTGCAATCCTTTCACTACAATTTTATAACCCACGCTATTATCAGGGATATTTTCTTCCTCATATTCGCGTAAAGCCGTAATATCGATACCACCGGCGCAGCCTATTCCAATTTCATCATCCTCTTCGGTATCCAAATTCAGTAAAATGTCCCCATCTAATAACTCTGGAGAAAGACCTTTTGCCCCGGTCATTCCGGTTTCTTCATCTATTGTAAAAAGTGCTTCGATGGCGGGATGTTGGATATCATCACTTTGCAAAATAGCCATAATTGTAGCGACGCCAAGACCATTATCCGCTCCAAGTGTTGTACCTTCAGCTTTTACCCAATCGCCATCTACATACATTTTTATTCCTTGTGTATCAAAATCGAATTTCGTATCGTTATTTTTTTGATGCACCATATCTAAATGGGATTGTAAAACAATGGTTTTTCGATCTTCTAAACCGGTGGTTGCCGGTTTACGTATAACCACATTACCGGTTTCATCCACCTGAGTATCCAGCCCCAAGTTTTCACCAAAGTTTTTAATAAATTCGATTACTCTGTCTTCTTTTTTGGACGCTCTGGGAACTTCGTTTAAATCTGCAAAGTTATGCCAAAGCGCTTTGGGTTGTAAATCCCTTATCTCATCATTCATTTTTATATTTTTTGATGTATTTTCAAAAATAACGCTATTTAACTGAGAATTAAAGACAAGAATTATAATAATATCTTAATTTAGGACTTAAATTAAAAAAGGGGATTCGATCGAATCCCCCTATCAATTTTAAATTAACAATTTATTCAATCTTAATATTAAATATTACGGTGGCCTGAACAAAGTTACCAGGTTCGTACTCGTATACCAGTGCCTGTTGTATAGTATACTTATCTCCTGCAACTGAATGCCCTGGATACTGACCAATTTTAAAATTAAAACTGGTTCCTTCAAATTCGGAATATACCATAGCCGCATCGCCCCAACCAATAAAATCTCCAGATTCATCGAACCAATGACCATAGCCATTTGCTGTAGTTTCAGCAATCAAATCTCCATTACTGTTTACACCATAAAACTGAATAGAATCACCTAACTCATCTAAAATTTGATTAGGCTGCATTAAAAAAGCCTCTGCGAGCTCTTCAGTATTCAAAGAAATAGTTGCTCCGCTATAATTTTCATTATCCACAGGAAAAGAGACATCATAATTTAAAATTATATTGTGAGGTTCACTATCTTCAGGAAGTTCTATAACTCCTAACATATTGGTTTCAGAAAAAGAAACCTTATATGGCCATTGTTCATCATTCGTATTATCATCATCCCATGCATGCGGTTCATATTCAGTTGGAGCACCGGTAACCACTAACCAAAGATGTGTAGTGTTTTCGGGTACAACAAAAGAAGCCGTGGCTTGATTCTGCTGATTCATCTCACCATAAACTCTGGTTCCGTTTTCTTGTAAAGCAACAAAACCATAACGCCAACCAGCTATCGAAGCGTTTACATTATTAAAGCCAGCTGCATTAGGTAGTCCTGTGAAATCAACACTAACTTGGGTATTAGCATCGGGCACGTTTAGCGGAATCACGTTGTAACCTGTAGTTTGAGGAGCATAATCTATGCTTACCATATGGCTGCCATCTGGCTGGGTAGTATATTTATAACGTTGCGCTCCTATATAATCTTCACCAAAATTTCTCAATTCATCGAAATCCCAGGTTACAAATTTTGTAGCCGCTTCATAAATTTCATTATTAAAATCGCTTAGGCTAATCCCGGTTAATCGCATATAGGCTTGCACAGGATCTTCTGGTTCCTGAGCTTCCCGCCACAAACGACCAATAAAATCCTGACCGTGTAAAGAGGTCCAGTAATAATGTATAAAATAACTGGCATATCTATAATCTTCGTGATGAATATGTTTATTATAATTCTGAACATACACATTAAAATCGGCAGCAGTAAAAACCTGTTCTGGATAAGATTGAAAACCCTGCCATTGGGCTGTTTGCTCCCAGAATGTATTTCCTTCATTCCCGCCAAAACCGTATCTAAATCCGTGTCCGTTAGCCAGATCAGCAAACACCTGATACTGAAAGCTGTGACCAATTTCATGAGCGATGGTGTGCCCTACGGGTTGAGCAGTATTGGGACTAATCCATAAAGCACCAATCGTATCATCGTAACCCGCTCCCGTGGCAAGCCATTCATCCTGATAAAAAAGAAAGATCATCATTTTATACTGATCCAAATTAGAATTCCCTGCATTTGGTTCTGCAAAACCTAATTCTCCAATATTCAGGGCATAAAAATCTTCCGCCCGGGTTAAAAGATCATCAATATCAATACGATATTTTGCTGCTGTATTCACTGATCCCGGATCATTATCGCCATATCCACCTCCCCAAAAAACGATAAAATGTTCAGATTCACGGCTGCGAGTATAAGACCATGTACTTTCTGGATCTTCAAAGTCCATATCGCTAAATTCATTAGGAATATAAACTAAAAGTGCTGATTCATCAGCTGATTGGTTCTCCTCAACTTCTTCAGATGGGACATCTTGTGGGTCTTTTCCATCAGCCGTTTCTTCAAAAGATTCCTCCATAGAGCAATTTGTAAGAAATAACGTTAAAACAAAAAATAACCATAGTTTTTTAAGTAATTTCATGAAATAAAATTTTAAGTAGATTATAATTACCACCAATATTATAAAGTAACCTAAATTAAAATTGCTACTATCTTCACCTATACTTCGATTAAATTAACATATAGAGAAAAAGTAGTGTTATATTCCCCGGTTAAAAATCCTATTTTTGAAATTGTGAAAAATAAGTCTCAAATAATTCTGGCTATTTTATTGCCCATTCAAATCATCCTCATCAAATTATTAGCAGGGAATGAATGGCTAATAGAAAGTTGGTATAGTCGCGGGATTTATCCTTACATCTCCAGAATAATGCGGTGGTCACTTGGTATCCTTCCTTTTTCATTTGGAGATCTTTTATATACGATATTGACGGTTTTTATACTCCGATGGTTAGCAAAAAGGATTAAAACACGATTAAAAAAGCCAAAAGAATGGATGCTGGAAATGTTGGCAACACTTTCGATCGTATATTTTTGCTTTCATTTTTTCTGGGGATTTAATTATTACCGTTTTCCCCTTCATCAATCTTTAGATATCGATAATGAATATTCTAAGGAAGAGCTCGTGCTGCTTACAGAAAAACTAATTGAACAATCCAATAAAATTCACCTTGAAATTGTCCAAAATGACACTGTAAAAGTCGACATACCCTATTCGAAAGAAGAAATTTTTGACATTACCGTCCAAGGTTATGACCATATAAAAAAAGATTTTCCCGAATTAACATACGAGGGACGAAGCTTAAAAAGATCGCTTTTTAGTTGGCCTTTAACCTATATGGGATTTAATGGCTATTTAAACCCATTCACAGCAGAAGCTCAGGTTAACACCACTATCTTACCCTTTAAAATTCCCACTACAGCAAGCCATGAAATTGGTCACCAGCTAGGTTTTGCAAAAGAGAACGAAGCCAACTTTATAGCCTGTCTTGTAACGATTAACCATCCCGACCCTTTTTTTAGGTATTGCGGATTCACCTTTGCTCTTCGTTATTGTTTAGCAGAACTATTTAGAAGAGATCAAGAAGTGGGCGAAGCATTAATGAAAAAGCTACATCCCGGAATTTTAAAAAACTACCAGGAAGTTGAAGATTTCTGGCTTCAACATCAAAACCCGCTAGAACCTTTGTTTCAGGCTTTTTACAATCGTTTTCTTATTGTTAATAATCAACAGGATGGTTTACGAAGTTATAGTTATGTGGTTGCTCTTCTCGTTAATTATTATAAAAACACAGAAAATGCATTTTAAAAGCATTAAGATTTTATTAATTTTTTCTTAATTTTCTCCTTTTTATAAATTAAATCACATTTTTAACCAAACCCCTAACATTTATGAAATATAAATTTCTACTATGTTTTTTATTTCTGGGAATTGTTAATTTACCAGCCCAGGAATATTTCCCCACAAACTCGGGAGTTAAAACAACCAACACCAATTACACTGTATTTAAAAATGCAAATATTCATGTAGACCCCACCTCTACTATCGAAAAAGGAATCTTTGCAATTCAAAATGGAAAAATTACTGCAGTTGGTAAATCCATCTCTATTCCTAAAAATAGCGTAATTATCGATCTGGATGGCAAAGACATTTATCCTTCTTTTATCGATCTTTACAGCGAACTGGGAATTAAAAAACCAGAACGTGAATCTGGCTTTGGACGATCGGGACAATATGAAGCAAGCCGTGAAGGTTTTTATTGGAATGATCATATTAGACCGGAGCAAAATGCGGTAGAAAGCTTCAGCTATGATCCTAAAGAAGCGGGTAAATATCATAGTGGCGGATTTGGAGTTGTAAACACGCATATCCCGGATGGTATTATTCGCGGAAGTGGCGTTTTAGTAGCGCTAAACCCTAATGGTACCGAGGGCGATCGAATCTTAAAAGATCGTTCCGCCCAATATTTATCATTCGATAAAAGTGTAAAATCTCAGCAATCTTATCCTTCTTCTGTCATGGGAGCTATGGCTTTGATAAGACAGGTGTACTTAGATGCAAAATGGTATGGAAATGGAAATGCGACTAATAAAGATCTTGCTTTAGAAGCGGTAAACAGCAACCAAAACCTTACCCAAATTTTCACAACAGATAATCTTTTAGACGAGTTAAGAGCTGCTAAAATAGGTAATGAATTTGGTATTGAATACACCATTCTGGGTAGTGGTTTTGAATATGAAAAGTTAGATGAAATTAAAGCATCTGGTGCCACATACATAATCCCTATAAGCTTTCCTGCAGCTTACGATGTTGAAGATCCTTTTATGGCGGAATATTTAAGCCTTGCTGAAATGAAAAGATGGAATCAGGCGCCAGCTAATTTAAAAATGCTTGCAGAAGCCAATGTGCCATTTACCATCACAACAAAAGGCGTGGATCCTGCAAAAGAATTTAAGGAAAACCTGCTAAAAGCAATAGAATACGGACTTTCTAAGGAAGATGCACTTGCCGCATTAACTATAACCCCGGCTAAAATCATTGGCCAGTCTGGAAAACTGGGAGAGATTAAGAAAGGAGCCTTAGCCAACTTCATTATAACCTCTGGCGATTATTTTGAAAAAGATACCAAAATCTTCGAAAATTGGGTTCAGGGAGAAAAAGCCGTTATCAATACAATGAATACGACAGATATTACCGGTAAATACGATCTTGAGCTAGATGGCAAAACCTACACTTTAGATATTTCCGGTTCTGCCGAGAAGCCAAATGCAAAACTCGAAACCAAAGATGTTAAACTGGGTTCCAAGCTAAGTTTTGAAGACAATTGGATGAGTTTGCTAATTTCTTCTCCGGATACTACTAAAACTGAATTCATCAGATTATCGGCCAATGTGCCTTCAGCATCAGATAAGATTAGCGGTAAAGCAATCTTACCAAACGGAGACACTACCGTTTTTACAGCAACCAAACAATCTTCAGCAGCAAAATCAGATAAAGACAAAAAAGAAGAAGAAGAAAGTAAACATCCAGAGGTTTTACCGGTTACTTTTCCTAATGAGGCTTATGGTTTTGAAAAAATGCCAGAAGCCAAAGATATCCTCTTCAAAAATGCCACTGTTTGGACAAATGAAGAACAAGGTATTATGGAAAATGCCGACGTTCTCGTAAAAAAAGGAAAAATCGCTAAAATTGGTAAAGATTTAAGGGCAGGTGGCGCGAGCGTTGTAGATGCCACAGGAAAACATTTAACTTCTGGCATCATAGACGAGCATTCACATATCGCCCTTTCTTCCATTAATGAAGGCGGTCATAATTCTTCGGCTGAAGTTAGTATGGAAGATGTAATAGACCCATCCGACATTGCGCTTTATCGTGATCTTGCAGGTGGTGTAACTACGGCCCAATTACTGCATGGTTCTGCCAACCCTATTGGTGGAAGATCCGCAATCGTACGTTTAAAATGGGGAGCTTCTGCCAATAATATGATTTTCGAGGACTCTCCTAAATTCATAAAATTTGCTTTAGGTGAAAACGTAAAACAATCCAACTGGGGAAGCGGTAATCGTTTTCCGGTAACCAGAATGGGGGTAGAGCAGGTGTTTACAGATTACTTTGGTCGCGCTAAAGAATATATGAAAAATAAAGAAGCAAATCCCGATTCTTATCGTAAGGATATCGAAATGGAAACGCTTGCTGAAATTTTACGTGACGAAAGATTTATTAGCTGCCACTCTTATGTGCAAAGTGAAATCAATATGCTGATGAGTGTTGCTGATAGCATGGATTTCAGGATTAATACTTTTACACATATTCTTGAAGGATATAAACTTGCCGACAAAATGGCTGCACGTAATATAGGTGGCTCTACCTTTTCAGACTGGTGGACGTATAAATATGAAGTCGAAGACGCCATTCCATACAACGCTGCAATTATGAACAGCCAGGGGGTGACAGTTGCTATTAATAGTGATGATGCAGAAATGAGTCGTCGTCTTAATCAGGAAGCAGCTAAAACCATGAAATATGGTGGGGTTTCTGAAGAAGAAGCCTGGAAATTTGTAACCTTAAATCCTGCCAAACTACTTCATATAGACGATAAAGTTGGTAGTATTAAAGAAGGTAAAGATGCCGATTTAGTGCTTTGGAGCGATCATCCATTATCAGTATACGCTAAGCCTGAAAAAACAATGATTGAAGGCGTTGTTTATTTTGATATCGAACGTGATAAAGCGATGAGAGAAAAATTACAAAAACAAAAAAGTGAGCTTATCACGCAAATGCTTCAGGCAAAAAACAAGGGAATGAAAACACAGCCCATTGTTAAGAAAGAGAAAATTGAAGCACACTGTGACACCATGGAAGCAATCCGATAAAAATTCAGGAAATGAAATTATTTAATATCACATATATACTTGCATTTATTTCTGTTTTAGGATTAAATGCACAACAAATGCCAGCTGCCAAGCAATCTGAAGCCGTTAGCATCTTAGGTGCAACCGCACATATAGGCAATGGCGAAATTATAGAAAATAGCCTTATTATTTTTGAAGATGGAAAAATCACTAAAGTTGGTGACGCAGCTGTAGCGGCTTCTCAAGCCAAAGGCGAAATTATTAATGCGCAAGGGAAACATATTTATCCAGGGTTTATAGCTCCTAATGCTACGCTAGGTCTGGTGGAGATCGATGCCGTTAGAGCTACAGACGATGAAGATGAAATTGGTGAAATGCTGCCACATATTCGTAGCCTGATCGCTTATAATGCAGAAAGCCAGGTTACTGAAACAATGCGGCCAAACGGAGTTTTACTAGGGCAGATCGCACCAAGAGGCGGATTTATTTCTGGTACTTCATCTATCGTACAGTTTGATGCCTGGAACTGGGAAGATGCCGCTGTTAAAACAGACGATGGTTTGCATATTAACTGGCCAAACAGTGTTCGCCGCGGTCGCTGGTGGATGGGCGAAGATCCCGGGATAAAACCTAGTAAAGAATATCAGGAAAATATCATAAAATTGAAAAGCTTTTTTGCTGAAGCTAAAGCCTACCTGGCAGGAGATAGAAAAGAAAGCAACCTTCCTTATCTTGCGATGGAAAGCGTTTTTAACGGTGATAAAAAAGTATATATTCATGTAAATGGAGAAAAAGAAATACTTGATGTTATTCAATTTAAAAAAGATGAAAAACTGCATGATCTTGTGATTGTTGGTGCCTATAACGCATTAAAAGTTGCAGATGAACTTAAAGCTAATAACATTGGGGTTTTAACAGGTAGACCACATAGCTTACCAAATCAGGATGATGACGATTATGATTTACCCTACAAATTAGCAGCCGAATTATCAAAAAAAGGGATTCTTGTAGGGATTGAAGGCAGCGGTAGCATGGAGCGCATGAATTCCAGGAACTTACCTTTTTATGCCGGTACGGCAGTGGCTTACGGTCTTGACAAAGAAGAGGCTTTAAAACTAATCACCAGTAACACCGCTAAAATCCTTGGAATAGACGAGTTTGCCGGTACATTAGAAGAAGGTAAGGACGCTACACTTTTTATTAGTGAAGGCGATGCCTTGGATATGAGGACCAATATTCTTACTGATGCTTTTATTCAGGGAAGAAAAATTAGTCTTGATACCAGACAAACCAAACTTTGGAAGCGTTATATGGAAAAATATGAAAGACAGGAAGCAGAAGAATAACCTGTAAAACTACCATTAAATTCAAACAAAAGCTGCTCAACATTGGGCAGCTTTTTTTAGTATTTTTGCATTTATGAATACAATAATTTCCAGCACTCAAAATAAACGCATTAAACACCTATTACAGCTTCAGGATAAATCCAGAAATCGTAGAAAAGAAAGTCAATTTGTAGTTGAAGGTCTACGGGAAACCGGTCTGGCACTTCAGGGAGGTTTTAAACTCCTGGAAGTCTATTTTTGTCCGGATTTTTTTTCTGAAAATGAATTTAAATCAATCCCCGATTTTGAACATGCTGACGCCGAAATTATCGAGATATCTTCGGAAGTATATCAAAAACTGGCCTATCGCACAAGCACCGAAGGTGTAATTACGGTATTTGCTTCAAAAGAAAACGCTCTGCAAAAGCTGAATTTTAGCCATAATAATCCGCTTATTTTAGTAGCTGAAGCCCCTGAAAAACCTGGAAATATTGGAGCGCTACTTAGGACCGCTGATGCGGCGAATGTTGATGCGGTTTTAATTGCTAATCCAAAAACCGATCTGTACAATCCCAATATTATTCGATCTAGTGTAGGTTGTGTTTTCACCAATAAGATCGCTATAGGAACCACTGCTGAAATTATCAAATTTCTTCAACACAAAAATATTGCTATTTATGCCGCTGCTTTACAGGCTTCAGAAATTTATACTGAAATAGATTTTACAAAAGCATCGGCCATTGTTGTAGGCACTGAAGCAACCGGACTTAACCAGGAATGGCGGGAGGCAGCAACACAAAATATTATTATCCCGATGAACGGAGCCATTGATAGTATGAACGTTTCTGTGGCTGCCGGAATTCTTATTTTCGAGGCAAAAAGACAACGATCATTTTCGTAGATTCGGCATTTAATTTGTTATTCAATTTTAAAAACTCTCAATTTGAATCCTGAAACTTTATTTTACATTATTGTCGTGCTCATTTTAGCCGACTTTATTTTCGATAAAATATTGGATACCCTAAATGCGCGTCATTTTGATGACCCAATTCCAGCCGAATTGTCTGATGTTTACGACCGGGACGAGTACGAAAAATCACAACGCTATAAAAAAGAAAACTATAAATTTGGAATTTTAACTTCTGGTTTTTCGCTTGTTTTAACTTTAGGCTTTCTATTTCTGGACGGTTTTGAATGGGTAGACAATATCGCCAGGGGATTTTCGGATAATGAAACTATAATTTCCCTTATTTTCTTTGGAATTATTATGATTGGAAGCGATATCCTTACCACGCCTTTCTCCTACTACGCTACTTTTGTAATCGAAGAAAAATATGGTTTTAATAAAACTTCAAAATCTACTTTTTTTGTGGATAAATTAAAAGGATGGCTATTAATGTTACTTCTTGGTGGTAGCATCTTGGCCCTTATCGTTTGGTTTTATCAATTTGCCGGATCAGATTTTTGGTGGTATGCCTGGATATTAGTTGCTGTTTTTTCCATATTTCTAAATATGTTTTATGCGAAACTTATTGTACCATTGTTTAATAAGCAAAGTCCACTTGAAGATGGTTCATTAAGAACCAAAATCGAAAACTATGCTAAAAGTGTTGGTTTTAAATTAGATAATATTTTTATTATCGATGGCTCTAAAAGAAGTACCAAAGCCAATGCTTATTTCTCTGGTTTCGGAACTGAAAAAAGGATTACGCTTTTCGATACCTTGGTGAATGATTTAGAAGAAGAGGAAATTGTTGCGGTACTTGCACACGAAGTTGGGCATTATAAAAGAAAACATATCATCTTCAATTTGGTAGCTTCTGTTTTAACGACCGGTTTCACACTCTGGCTACTAAGTTTATTTATAGGTAATCCATTATTATCACAAGCTTTAGGCGTAGAAATACCAAGCTTTCACATTGGTTTGATCGCCTTCGGAATTTTGTATAGTCCCATTTCAGAAATAACGGGACTAATGATGAACCTGATCTCCAGAAAATTTGAGTATCAGGCAGATAATTACGCAAAAGAAACCTACAACGCCAAAGATTTAATTAGCAGTTTAAAGAAACTCAGCAAAAACAGTTTAAGTAATCTAACGCCACATAAAACTTATGTCTTCTGGCATTATTCACATCCCAGCCTTTTACAGCGCTACCGGAATTTGATGAATTAAGTAAGAAAAGGGGATTTTGGCGAGAAAAGAATTGCAGAACGAGGTTTTAGAATATAGCGAAAAGAAAAAAAGAGAAGAGAAGAGAAATAACATGCTACAGGCAGAAAGCAGGATGAAATTAATTTTAAATGGCTATACATTGTAAACCGCAAAGTGTAACTGTATATAGAAAAAAAGACTTCTGCATTTCACTTAGGACAAAACTTTAAACCTTAAACTTTTCAACTTTGAACGCTACGGTCATCTAGACAATCCAGATAGTTATCGGGAGGGATGTTTTTTAATTTGAAAGTTAAAAGTTAGTTCGATGGCTGTTATAGTTGTAAAAAAATTTTTTGAATTTACCGGAAGCTAAAGTATTAATAATCATCGCTAACTGATTACTGATAAGTGCTAATTGCAATGTGGTTATTGCTAATTGATTTTTGTTTATGTATTTTTAAAATATGACAGAGGCAGCTATAGAAAAGGAAAATAAAGAAATCGCACAGCAGTACAAAGAACTGCTAAGGATTAGCTATCAAACCTTAACCGATGAGGACAAGAAACTCATCCGATCGGCGTTTGATACCGCTGTTGATGCACATAAAGATCAGCGTCGAAAATCTGGTGAAGCGTATATTTTTCACCCCATTGCAGTGGCAAAAATCGTAGCTTCGGAAATTGGTCTGGATGCTACATCTATCGCTGCTGCCCTACTCCATGATGTGGTTGAAGATACCTCTTACACCCTCGATGACCTGGAAAGAATGTTTGGGGAAACCGTTGCTAAAATCGTAGACGGGCTTACAAAGATTTCAAGTCTAAAAAAAGATAAGGATGTTTCTCTACAGGCCGAGAATTTCAGAAAAATGCTCCTTACGCTAAATGATGATATTCGGGTAATTATTATCAAAATTGCAGATCGCTTGCATAATATGCAAACCATGGATGCCATGCGCAGGGATAAGCAGTTAAAAATCGCTTCAGAAACACTTTATATATATGCTCCGTTAGCGCATAGAATCGGATTATACAACGTAAAAACCGAACTTGAAGACTTAGGGTTAAAATATACCGAACCTGAAGTTTACCAGGATATTTTAACCAAAATTAAAGAAAGTAAAGAAGAACAGGATGCTTATATCAATGAGTTTTCTAAAATCATTCAGGATTCTCTAGATAAGGAAAACCTAAATTACGAAATAAAAGGGCGACCAAAATCCATTTTTTCGATACGTCGCAAAATGAATGCGCAAAACATCAGTTTTGACGAAGTTTACGACAAATTTGCGATTCGTATTATCTATAAAAGCGATCAGGCCAACGAAAAATTCCTGGCCTGGAAAATCTACTCTGTAGTAACCGATCATTTTAGACCCAACCCCACCCGTTTGCGTGATTGGATCTCTTCGCCCAAATCTACGGGATACGAAGCCTTGCACATTACCGTAATGGGACCAAAAGGTCGTTGGGTAGAAGTGCAAATTCGTAGTGAGCGAATGCACGAAATTGCCGAAAAAGGTTATGCAGCACATTATAAATACAAAAATGCCGACGAAAAGGAAGAACAGGGTATCGAAGAATGGTTAAACCGGCTGCAGGAAGTTCTAGAAAACCCTACGGTAAATGCCGTGGATTTTGTAGAACAATTTAAACTGAACTTATATTCTAAAGAAATATTTGTGTTCACACCTCAAGGAGATTTAAAATCTCTGCCAAAAGGTTCTACACCACTCGATTTTGCCTTTAGTATTCATACAGAAATTGGTACACACACCCGTGGAGCACGAGTAAATAACAAATTGGTTCCGCTAAGTCATGTTTTAAAAAGTGGTGATCAAGTAGAGATCATTACCTCAGATAGCGCTAAACCAAACATCAACTGGTTGGATTATGCCAATACCGCAAGGGCCAGGGCTAAAATAAAATCTTCTTTAAAAGACGAGAAAAAGCAAATTGCGGAAGAAGGAAAAGCTGTTTTAACAAGGAAGCTCAGAGCGCAAAAAATTCCTTTTAGCGAAAAAACGGTAAATGAGCTGGTAGCCCATTTTCATTTAAAAACAAGTCTGGATTTGTTTTATCGTGTGGGTATTGGAAAAATAGATAACCAGGCACTAAAAGAATTCGCAGCCTCCCGAAGCAATGCGCTGGTGAGTTACATTAAACGAAAAATAAGCAAAAAACCAGAAGTTAACCACGATCTTAATAAAGATGAAATTACCGCAAATTATGACCAGTTAGTTTTTGGAAAGGAAGAAGACGAGTTGGGCTATAAACTGGCTAATTGCTGCAACCCTATTCCGGGAGATGATGTTTTTGGCTTTGTAACTGTAAATGAAGGAATAAAGGTACATAAGATAGATTGCCCCAATGCTATACAATTACAAAGCAATTATGCTTATCGTATTATTCAGGCTAAATGGGTAGATAGCTCTCAGCAAGATTTTAAAGCTGTCATTAAACTAAATGGAATAGATAATATTGGTCTTGTTAGCGATGTTACCCGTGAAATATCGAGTAATATGCATGTTAATATGAAGAATATCAATTTTGAGAGTGACGACGGAATTTTTAGTGGGCGTATTACCGTGGTCGTTAAAAACAATGATATTTTGACAAAAATTATAAACAGACTGAAAAAAATTAACGGGATAGATAAGGTTACCCGTGAATAATCGCATACCTTTGTGCGGCAGTAAAAAATTATGAGTAAAAAAGTTGTAAATAAGAACGACCAGGCAGTAGTTAAAAACGTATTTACCAAGTTTTTGGAAGATAAAGGGCACCGAAAAACCCCTGAACGTTTTGCTATTTTACAGGAAATCTATGATAATGATGAGCATTTTGATATTGAATCTTTATATATCAAAATGAAAAATAAAAAGTATCGTGTTAGTCGTGCTACATTATACAATACCATCGAGTTATTATTAGAATGTGGACTGGTACGTAAACATCAATTTGGGCAAAATCAGGCGCAATATGAAAAATCCTATTTCGACAGACAGCACGACCACATCATTCTTACCGATACTGGCGAAGTGATCGAGTTTTGCGATCCAAGAATTCAATCCATTAAACAAACCATAGAAGAAGTGTTTGATATCAAAATAGACAAACATTCTTTATATTTTTACGGCATTAAAAAATCAACTAATTAAGTATAATTTTCATGGCGGTAGATTTACTACTCGGGCTTCAATGGGGAGACGAAGGCAAAGGAAAAATTGTTGACGTATTCACCACTAAATATGATATTATTGCTCGTTTTCAGGGCGGTCCCAATGCAGGACATACTTTAGAATTCGACGGGCAAAAACACGTATTACACACCATCCCTTCGGGAATTTTTCACGAAAACACCGTAAACCTTGTGGGTAACGGAGTAGTGATCGATCCTGTAATTTTTAAAAGAGAACTAGATAATCTGGCAAAACATAATGTAGATTATAAAAGCCGATTATTAATTTCAAGAAAAGCACATTTAATATTACCTACACATCGATTATTAGATGCAGCTTCTGAAGCTTCTAAAGGTAAAGCCAAAATAGGTTCTACCCTTAAAGGAATTGGTCCTACTTATATGGACAAAACCGGAAGAAACGGAATTAGAGTAGGTGATTTAGAATTAGACGACTGGAAAGAACGCTACCAAAACCTTGCAGATAAGCATGTAAAAATGATCGATTTTTACGATGCAGATGTACAATATGATCTTAGCGAATTAGAGAAAGAATTTTTTGAAGCGGTTAAAACCTTAAAATCACTTCAGTTTATCGATAGTGAAGAATACTTACAACAAGCCCAGGCTAGCGGTAAAACTATTCTAGCTGAAGGTGCACAGGGATCTCTTTTAGACATTGATTTTGGCACTTATCCGTTTGTTACTTCTTCAAATACTACAGCTGCCGGAGCCTGTACTGGACTTGGCGTTTCTCCAAGACAAATTGGTGAAGCTTTTGGTATTTTTAAAGCTTATACAACCCGTGTTGGTAGTGGCCCGTTCCCTACCGAACTTTTTGACGAAGTTGGAGAAACAATGGGACGAGTTGGTAACGAATTTGGAGCAACTACAGGGAGACCCAGAAGATGTGGCTGGCTTGATCTAGTAGCACTTAAATATGCCGTACAGGTTAATGGGATTACCCAGCTTATCATGATGAAAGGTGATGTTTTAAGTGGTTTTGATACTTTAAAGGTTTGTACCTCTTATAAATATCGCGGAGAAGAAATAAAACATCTTCCTTACAATATTGAAGAGCAAAATGTATCTCCGGTTTATACCGAACTAAAAGGATGGTCGGCAGATCTTACCGGAATGACAGAAGCTTCGCAACTTCCAAAAGAGTTTAATGATTATGTAGCCTTTTTGGAAAAAGAACTGAATGTACCAATTTCTGTAGTCTCCGTAGGTCCTGATAGAACCCAGACAATTACAAGAAAATAGATCAATATTTTATCGATTTTGATATAAAAAAAAGGCTGTTTTTCAACAGCCTTTTTTCGTACACTTATAAGTAAAACCAATTTAATTAATTATCATTGGTTACGATGAAATTAGTGGCAATAGCATTTACTTCATCCATAGTTAAAGGCTCATCAAAAGCTTCAGTAACTGCATCGTTGCCTCCTAATGCACTAAAATCTACACTAGAAAGATCAAATCCTCCAATAGTTAGATTTTCTTCACCTGCGTAAATTGCATTAAAAGCATCAGGTAAAGTATTATTGTTTTGGGTTATCCATCCTTTTTCACCTCTCATCCTTCTTACCTGAGAAGCATGACGAGCTTCTATAGAATGAATTTGAAGTGCATACGTCAATAAATCATTATTATCGATTAATGCCCCGGCCTGTCCTTTATAAGCTCTTACTCCAGTATCTTCAAATCCTTGAGCTAAAGCCATAAATGTTGCATAATTGCTAAACGTATCTAAGTTAAGTCCTTTTCCTGTAAAATCAAATTCTGGCTCTGCGATGGCATCATCTCCAAGAGCTGCAACAAGAAAATCAACATGGTCACTTTCATGCTCTGCAATTAAACCAAAAACATCTCTATCTTCTTCCGGAATTAATCCATCGGTATCCAGCCCCATTTGATAGAAATTTCTTTCTAAATATTCTAAAGTTAAAGCAAAATTAAGTACATCTGTTGGAGACGCCTGAAAAGCAGCTGCAGCCATATTCATTGTAGCTGCTTTTGTTTTATTGCTTGTCGCTGCTAAACCAAATGGAATAGAAGCTAAAGCAGCTCCTTTTCCAAAGTTCTTCATTTTTTTAAACGAATCTTTTCTTGAGGTCTTTGCATTTAAAACCTCCTCGTTAGATAACTTATCTAATAATTTTATAAAACTCATAATTTTTTTCTTTTAAGTTGATTATTCAGTTGGTAAATTGTTTGCAGTGAAAGGTGTTTGAACTACACCCAATCCAACTACGGCTTCTATAATTTCAGAAGGTGCTTGTGCTTTATCATAAGCTACTCCAGATCCTCCCAAATCAACCAATACGTCATTTCTGGCAAAATCCGTAGACCCTGGATTAATCAGATCTGCAATAGCAGAAGCATGTCTCGCTTCAACAGATACGATTTGCCCAGCTACAAGTAAATAATCAGCATTCGAAATTAATTTCCCCGCTCCATTATATGCTGAAACTCCAGTATCTTCTAGTAATAATGCAGTATTTAATACTGAGGTTCTGTCGCTAAAATCAACATTTGCTTCACTGAAGTCAAATTCCAACTCAGGAATAACCATATCCTCATCGACCACTGAATTCAAGGCCGTTCTTAAAACTTCTCTATGAATTACCTCATGGTTTCGAAGATCGGTCATGATTGTTTTTTCTTCATCAGAAGCGCCTGCAAAATAATCACCATCTAACACCATTTGATAAAATGCTGCCTCTAGTTGTTCTAAAGCTAAAGCATAATTAAGAATACCAACATCTCCACTTCCTAAATCAAAAGCTTCTGGATCTGGGTCTGGTGTAGGTTCTGGTTCCGGTTCCATTCCTGGATTAAAATCATCATCCTCACTACATGCATATAGTAGAGTTGATCCAGCAAATGCCAAACCGCTCATTTTAATAAATCTTCTTCTGGAATTTCCCTGACCTTTTTTGTCTCCGAATTCCACCTTAACAACTGGTTTTTTCATAATTAAATCTTATTAGTTTACGTTAAACATACGCAGCGAATTGCACTTTGGATTTTTTTAATTCGTTAATATTTTACTAAAACGATTTTCGAAATCTTAATTATTCCTAATTTTTAGAAATAATTCTTATCCGTTAAGAAGTAATTTAGCAATGTTTACCGCTCAATTTTGAGATTATGTAAATTTCAAAGGTTATAATACCGACAAAACTTGCATCAAGCGATCCAATCATTTTCGCTATTTTTGCATAAATTTTTGACTATTGAAAAGCTTCTTATATATAGTATTCTTATTACTTAGCCTCCCGTACGTAAATGCGCAAGAAAATAATAGCGGCCGAAAAATCGATTATGAGAACGATCGGCAGTATAGAGACGAAGAAAAATATCCGGGTGCTTTAGTAATGAGTAAAGTAAATAACCAGGTTCATTTTATACATCAGGGAATAGAAGTATGGTGTAATAATGCTGTGTTTTACGAAAGTGATAATTTTTTTAAAGCTTATGGCGAAGTTAGAATGAAACAGGGCGATACCGTTAGTATGAATAGTGATTATGCTGAATATAACGGTAATACCCAATTTGCTTTCGCAAGTGGCACGGTAAAAATGAAACGTCCACAAACAACCTTAGAAACAGACTCTTTATTTTTTGACCGTATAAAACAAGAAGCTTATTATAGAAGCGGGGGAAAAGTTACCGATACTGCCAGTGTACTAACCAGCACTATTGGAAGGTATTATTTTGAAGAAGATAAATACACCTTTTTATCAAATGTAAAAATTACAAATCCCGATTATATCGTAAATTCAGATCATATTGATTTTTATTCTGAAAGCGGCCATGCCTACCTTTATGGCCCATCAACCATAGTGGGAGAAGAAAGTACGGTTTACTGCGAACACGGTTTTTATGACACTCGGGGTGATACCGGTTACTTTGTAAAAAACTCAAAAATAGATTACGATAACCGCACGGTATTGGGAGACAGCCTTTATTTTAATCGCAATACAAGTTTTGCTTCGGCTACCAATAATATTCAGGTAATCGATACGGCAAATAATAGCAAAGTCACGGGACATTATGCTGAAGTTTTTCGAGAAAAAGATTCGGTAATTATAACTAAATGGCCTGTAGCAGCCAGTCTTCAGGATCAGGATTCGGTTTTTATCCACAGTGATACACTACTAGTTACCGGTAAACCTGAAAATCGTATCCTTCGCGGTTTTTATGATGTTAGAATGTACAAAAATGATATGAGCGGTAAAAGTGATTCCATTTTTGTAGATCAACAAGCGGGTATTACCAGACTCATTAATATTAATCCGGGAGAAAATTCGGCAACTTCAGTAAAAAGGAATCCGGTGTTATGGTCTGGCCTAAATCAAATGACTGGAGATACCATTCAGCTTATAAGCAATAAGGAAACAGAGCAATTAGACAGCTTAAGAGTTTTTAATAACGCTTTCCTCATCAATAAGGATAGTATTGAAGGTTATAATCAAATTAAAGGCCAATTACTAATCGGACTATTTGAGGAAAATGAACTTTATAAGGTGAATATTGATAAAAATACAGAAACTTTGTATTACAGCCGCACCGAAAATAAAGATCTTATAGGGATCAATAAAACGCTATCGAGCAGAATTGAAGTTTATTTTAAAGAACGGCAGATCGAAGATGTATATTATTACCAGGCGGTTGATGGAAATTTAAAGCCTGAAGAGCAAGTATTAAAAAGTAATCGAACCTTGCAAGGTTTTAACTGGCGTGGCGACGAAAGACTGGAAAAAAAACAAGATTTGTTTAAAGGTAAGGTGCCTCCTGAATTGGTCAAAATTCAGGGAATCCCATTACCTGAACCTATTGATGATTTCTTTGATGAACGTGAAGATGGTGATATGCTGTTAAATGAAAACTCCAGGTTACAACCACAAGACCTAAAAGATAAGACACAGGACAGCATTCCCTCTGTACAATCGAAAATTCCGCAGGGAGTTCAGGTAAATCCTGTTTCCGAGAGCCCATTTGAAGGAATCAAAGCATCTCAAATAAAAGCGGAAACTAAAAAAGATAGCCTTGAATCTCCAAATGCCTCCCCTAAAATTGAATAAAGATTTTTTAAAATATCAGGCACAAACAACGCCACACCCTCTAGGCTTAGAGGTTATTGATGCCAAGGGGTCTTATATTTATACCTCAGATGGGCAAAAACATCTGGATTTTGTAGCCGGTGTTTCGGCTACAAGTTTAGGACATTGCCATCCTGCAGTAATCACTGCGATAAAAAAACAGGCCGATAAATATTTGCATGTGATGGTTTATGGGGAATATGCCCAGGCTCCTGCTGTAGATTTTTCGAAACTTTTAGCAAAAAGCCTTCCTGATCCTTTAAATAAAGTATACCTGGTAAACTCTGGCACAGAAGCAATTGAGGGTGCTTTAAAATTAGCCAGACGTGCTACGGGCAGAACAGAAATACTGGCGGCTAAAAATGCCTATCATGGGAATACCATGGGTTCTTTAAGTTTAATGAATTTTGAGGAACGCCAAAAACCATTTAGACCGCTAATTGGTGATGTTGATTTTATTGAATTTAACAATGACGATAATTTAAACCGCATCACAAAAAAGACAGCTGCGGTTATTTTAGAAACCATTCAGGGTGGTGCTGGTTTTATTGAACCCCAGAATGATTATCTAAAAAAAGTAAAAAACCATTGCGAAGCAATAGGCGCCTTGCTGATCTTAGATGAAATTCAGCCTGGTTTTGGACGAACCGGAAAATTATTTGGTTTCGAAAACTATGATGTTGTTCCAGATATAATGGCTATAGGAAAAGGAATGGGCGGTGGCTTACCGGTAGGTGCTTTTGTAGCATCAGAAAAATTGATGGATCTACTTGCTGATCATCCAAAAATGGGACATATCACCACTTTTGGCGGTAATCCATTGGTGGCAGCGGCCTGTCATGCCACCTTGAAAACCATTCTGGAAACTGAATTAATGGCAGAAACCTTAGAAAAAGAAAAACGCTTTAGAGAATTGCTCATTCATCCTTTAATTACAGCAGTAAGAGGAAAAGGATTAATGCTCGCAGCTATTGTCGAATCAGAGGATATAGCTAATCAGGTCATCATAAATTGTAAAGAAAAAGGACTAATATTATTCTGGCTGCTATTCGAAAAAACAGCTATAAGAATTACCCCGCCGCTAACTATTTCTATTGAAGAGATTGAAGAAGGTTGTGGCATTATAATTGACGTTTTAAATAAAATAAAAAACAAAGCTTAGGTTGTTGATTACTTTGTTAACAACAATTAAAGCATCTGCGATACTCGGTTAAATCCTTTTTTAACTTTAGTAAAGCAGCAATCCAGTAACAACTTGCTTATGCAGTTAAGTCATAACGAAGATAACAATTTCTCGCTTTCACGTTTCGAATCAATGCTTAAGACCAATGATGTTTTATTCTTTGATTCTAACGAATTCGAAAATATTATTCATCATTATTTAGAAATCGGAAAGATAAATCTTGCTAAAAAGGCCGTTAAATTAGGGCTTTCTCAGCATCCATCGTCTATCAACCTTAAACTTCTTAAAGTTGAAATTCTTGTTTTTGAAGATAAATTAGATCTTGCCGATGGTTTATTGGCCGAAGTGCAGGATTTGGAAGCTAACAACGAAGAGGTATATATTCAGAAGGCGCAAATCTTTTCGAAACGTGATGAACATCAACAGGCAATCAAAGTTTTAGAACTAGCTTTAGATGTTACAGATGAAGCTGCTGAAATCTACTCAATGATTGGTATGGAATATCTTTTTCTTGAAGATTTTGAGAATGCCAAGATCAATTTTATGAATTGCCTTGAAGCCGATGAAGAAGATTATTCTGCCTTATATAATGTAATGTATTGTTTCGATTTTCTTGGTCAAAAAGAAGAAGTTATAGAATACCTGAATATGTATTTGGATAAAAATCCGTACTGCGAGGTAGCGTGGCATCAGGTTGGGAAGCAGTATTTTGATTTAAAGGACTATAAAAAAGCTTTAGCCGCTTTCGATTTTGCCATCATAAGTGACGAATATTTTATAGGGGCTTACCTGGAAAAAGGAAAAGTACTCGAAAAACTGGAACGTTATATCGAGGCTATAGAAAATTACAACGTCACTTTAGAGTTAGACGATCCTACTTCTTTCGCCTATTTACGAATTGGCAAATGTTTTGAAAAACTGGGTAACGATAAGCTTGCACTTTCAAATTTTGAAAAAACGGTACATGAGGATCCACTTTTGGACAAAGGCTGGATCGCTATTACCGATTTTTATATCAAGAAGAAAAATTTTAAAAAAGCACTATATTATATTAATAAAGCGATTAATATTGATGAAGAAAACGTGCTCTACTGGAAACGTTATGCAAAAATCAATAACCGATTAGATTTAAACAGAGAAGCTGAACGGGGCTATCGTAAAACTTTAGATCTGGGAAATTACGAATTGGAAACCTGGATTAGACGATGTGATATTTTAATCAATCTTGCGGAATGGGAAACCGCGGTACAAAATCTACTGCAGGCTAATGAATTTTATCCCGGTATTGCTGAGATTGAATATCGATTAAGCGGCTTATATTTTATGCTAAATAATGCAGATCTTGCTTACAGGCATCTTGAAAAAGGCTTAAAAGCTGATGCGGAATATTATATTATCATTGAAGAACTTTTCCCTGACATCTTTAAAAGAAAAAGTGTTAAACAATTAATAGATTCTTATCAAAAGGCTTCATAGTAATTTCCTAACTTTGGGCAAATCTAATTTTTAGGATATGCAAAGAAGCTTACGAGAATACCTTAGCGTTACGTTAAAGGGTATGGCTATGGGAGCAGCCGATGTTGTGCCCGGAGTATCGGGAGGTACGATCGCGTTTATTTCAGGAATTTATGAAGAATTGATCTCTACCATTAGCGGTGTAGATCTTTCTCTTTTAAAAACCTGGAAAAATGAAGGTTTTAAAGCCATGTGGCTTCAATTAAACGGCGGTTTCATCGTTTCCCTTTTTCTAGGAATTCTTATTAGTGTGTTCACGCTAATGCGATTGGCAAATTATTTGCTACAAAATCATCCCGTTTTGATCTGGTCATTCTTTTTTGGACTGGTGCTGGCAAGTATCTGGTATGTGGCCAAACAAATCCCCAAATGGAATTTTAAAATCATTATCGCGCTAATTCTTGGAGCTGCCGTAGCATTATATGTAACATCATTACCGCCCATGGGAAGTTCTAAAAGTACATTTTTCATGTTTATTGCCGGTGCCATTGCTGTTTGTGCGATGATTTTACCGGGAATATCCGGGGCGTTTATATTAGTGTTACTTGGTGCTTACCGCCCGGTAACCGAAGCCGCCCACAATTTTGATATTAAAACCTTGGCTATAGTTGGTGCCGGTGCTGTTTTTGGATTGCTTAGCTTCTCCAAAATTTTAAAATGGCTTTTTACACATTATACCAGTATTACTTTGGCGGTCTTAACCGGTTTTATCGCCGGTTCTCTAAATAAAATATGGCCATGGAAAAAGGTATTAGAAGTGGCTAGATTTGATGATAAAGAAATTGTGATTAATGAGACTTCCGTCTTGCCATGGAATTTTGAGGGCGATTCTCAATTATTATTCTCAGTGGTTCTGATGTTAGCGGGATTCGGACTCATTTTTCTTCTGGAAAGCTTAGCAGGCAACCAACCCGAAGAGTCTAATGCAACAAACTAGAACATTCACAGATAAAATATTCCTTATATTAAAAGGACTAGCCATGGGAGCTGCCAATAAAGTTCCCGGGGTTTCTGGTGGTGTCGTAGCTTTTGTTGCCGGTTTTTACGAAGAGTTTATTTATTCCTTACAAAAGATAAATATTAAGGCAGGTAAACTTTTAATTGCCGGTCGTTTTCGCAGTCTGTACCATTATGTAAACGGGAAGTTTTTAGGCTTACTTATTTTGGGGATGCTTATTAGTTACTTCAGTGTTTCCAAAATTCTGGATTATCTAATAGTTCATTACGAACTTTATGTTTGGTCTGCTTTTTTTGGGATGATTATTGGATCGATCTATTACATCAGTAAAGATTTTGATGAATGGAGCCGACGCAGTATTCTCTTTGTAACTTTAGGAATTGCTTTTGGCGTTGCTATTAGTATGTTAGAACCTGCACGGGAAAACGACAATTTATGGTTTGTCTTTTTTTGCGGTATGATTGGTGTATCCGGGATGACATTACCAGGATTAAGTGGTTCTTTTATCCTTATTTTACTGGGAAATTATGTGTTGTTATTGGTAGATTCTGTGAATGCATTATATGATACCTTAGCCGATATTCTTAGTTTGGACTTTAGTTTTACTACCAACGAATCCAGGATGCATTTGCTACAGGTTATGATCATTTTCGCGTTGGGATCACTGGCAGGTCTGGTTTCCCTTTCCCACTTACTCGGATTTGTATTAAAGCATTATAAAAAAGATACTTTTGCAACTATCATTGGTTTTATTACAGGTTCGTTGGGCGTAGTTTGGCCCTGGAAAATCAAAACCTATAAGACTGATGAAGCTGGTAATTTTTTAATGGATAGTCACGGTGAAAAGGTTATAGATAATTATAATAGATTTTTTCCAGACTTTACAAGTGGTGAAACCTATTTAGCCATATTTTTTATTTTGGTGGGCATTTTTATTGTTTTGGGGCTTGCCCTTTACGAGAAAAGAGCACACGCAAAGAAGATCGCCAGAGATCCAAAATAAGAACTTAAAAAAGTTTTTTGAGGGAAATTCATGGAATAAATATTCAAAAAGAGACCAAAAAATGAAGAAATTCGGACTTTTAGGAAAAAACATAGCATACTCATTTTCAAGAAAATATTTCAACGATAAATTTGAAAATGAAAAAATTAACGCCGAATATGTCAATTTTGATATTCCAGAAATCACAGATTTCCCAATGATAATCACTAAAAATCCTGCGCTTGCCGGAATGAATGTTACCATCCCTTATAAACTGGAAGTAATGAAATTTTTAGACGATCTTTCTGAAGATGCTGAGGAAATTGATGCTGTAAATGTAATCAAGTTTGAAAACGGCGGAAAACTAATTGGTCATAATACCGATTTTATAGGTTTTCGGGATTCTCTAAAACCTCATCTTAGACCGCAACACACCCATGCACTGATTTTGGGAACCGGCGGTGCTTCTAAAGCCGTAGCCTATGCTTTAAAAACCATGGGGATTTCATACAAGTTCGTTTCCAGATCACCTCGTAAGGAGCAATATGCCTATTCAGAGTTAAATGAAGAGATTATCCTAAAATATTCTTTGATCATTA
This sequence comes from Zunongwangia sp. L-65, assembly GCF_056859415.1. Classification (NCBI taxonomy): domain Bacteria; kingdom Pseudomonadati; phylum Bacteroidota; class Flavobacteriia; order Flavobacteriales; family Flavobacteriaceae; genus Zunongwangia; species Zunongwangia sp. L-65. The sequence continues at coordinate 105,025 of NZ_JBSXOK010000080.1, read as the reverse complement.
ATACCACCCCCCTGGGAACATTTCCAAACGTTGATCACTGTCCTGAAATTCCGTATAGGTTTATGACTAAGAATCATCTTGTTTTCGATTTGATTTATAATCCGGCGGAAACAAAATTTATGAGTAACAGTAAGAACCATGGGGCTGTCGCGGTAAACGGGCATAAAATGCTCGAATTACAAGCCGAAGCAGCCTGGGCAATATGGAATTCTTAAAAATTTGAGGATTTTCATTCTTATTTTTTCATAAAAGATTTGGTTTGCTTGCCCAATTTTCGTGTAGTTGTTATCTTTCAGCTTTAATAACACTCAGAACTTTAACATTGAAAGATATGTCTCAATCAGATAACGAAAACAAGAAAGAAGAACTTTCCAAAACAGAGACTCCTGAGACTACTCAAAACAGTCAGCAACAGGAGACCACTTCAGAAAGTACAACAGAAGAAAAGAAGGTAGAAGAATCTTTTTCGGAAGAGGTTGAGCATCCAAAAGCTACAACTAACGAGCTTGAAGAGGCTATGGTAGCCGAATCTACTTTTGTTCAGGATACCGAAGATCATAAAAAAGCCAAGGCTGAGGACATCAATATCGAAGATGATGATGATGATGATCATGAAGAGGCCATTATCGACGAGCATAAGAAAGGTGTAGATGATTCGCTTGCCGAGGATAGCGAAGATGAAAGCGCCACAGAGCGCCACACTATCCCTAAAAAAGACTATCATTCGATGAGCAAAGAGCAACTAACCGATGAGTTAGAGCGATTGCTCAAAAATGAGAAAATACAGGCAATTAAAGAACATGTCATCGAAATTCGAACAGAATTCAACGCTAAATTCGATGAGGAGTTAGAGGAAAAGAAAGAAGATTTTCTTGCCGACGGCGGTAATATCATCGACTTCCATTACTCTACTCCTCTTAAAAACCGTTTTAATTCGCTGTATTTCGATTATCGCGAAAAACGAAATAAATATTATCAGCAATTAAAGCAGGATCTTAACGCAAATCTTAATAAACGTCTTGAAATTATTGAAGAATTAAAGGGGTTACTTGATGTGGAGGAAAACATCAATACCACTTATAATCACTTTAAAGACATTCAGGATAAATGGCGCACGGCAGGACCAATCCCTCGCGATAAGTACAACAATGTATGGAATACTTATCACCATCACGTAGAGAATTTCTATGATTTTCTTCACTTAAATCGTGAATTTAGGGATATGGACTTTAAGCATAATTTAGATCAAAAGCTTAAGGTTATTGATCGTGCTGAAGAACTAGCACAGGAAGAGGACACTAATCGTGCCTTTAGAGAGCTACAGATGCTACATAAGATGTGGAAAGAAGAGTTGGGACCTGTAGCCAAGGATTATCGTGAAGAAATTTGGGAACGTTTTAGCAATGCTACGAAAGTTATCCATGATCGCCGCCAGGAATATTTCGAAAACCTGGATAAAGAATTTGAAAAAAACTGGGAAAAGAAGCAGCAAATTATCGAAAAGATTCGGGAAATAGCTGATCAGGATTTTAGCAGTCATAATAAATGGCAGCAAAAGATTAAAGAAATTGAAGCTCTACGTGAAGAATTCTTTAAAGCCGGTAAAGTACCAAAAAGTAAAAACGAAGAAACCTGGGCTGATTTTAAAGAAACGGTAAGACGTTTTAACCGTAAGAAAAATTCATTTTACAAGAATCTTAAAAAACAGCAATACGATAATCTGGAAAAGAAAAAAGAACTGATCCAGATTGCTGAAGATAATAAGGATAGTGATGATTTTAAAACCATCACACCTTTGATGAAAAAAATCCAGTCTGATTGGAAAAATATCGGGCACGTACCAAGAAAGGATAGTGATAAGGTGTGGAAACAATTTAAAGCTGCCTGTAACTATTATTTTGAACGCTTGCACGAAAATCGAAGTGAAGAGAATAAAGAAGAGATGGAAGCTTTTGGTAACAAAAAAGAGCTTCTTGATAAAATCCGCTCTTTCGAACATTCCGGTGATAAAGAAGAAGATCTTAAAACCATTAAATCTTTTATTGCCGAATGGAAGACCCTGGGTAGGGTACCCTTTAATAAACGATTTATTGAGGGAAAATTTAATAAGACTCTGGATCAACTATTCAAAAAACTTGATGTTAATCGTACAAAAGCAGAAATGCTGAAATATGAAAATAAAATCCAGGCACTTAATGATGCCGATGATGATCATAAGATTAGGAATGAACACTTTTTTCTTTCTAAGAAGATCGAAGAAACACAGGCTGAAATTAGGCAGTTAGAAAACAACTTACAGTTCTTCTCTAATGTAAACGATGATAATCCACTGGTACAGGAAGTACACAAAAATATTGAAGATCACAAAGCCCAACTAAAAGTTTGGCGAGAAAAACTGAAGAAAGTAAAATCACTTTACTAGTTCTGGTTAAAATGCAATAAAAAACCGTCAGCTATTCCTTCTGGCGGTTTTTTTATTGTAATCGACAAGCAAAATGAATTGTGCCAATACTGTCCAGATTACAATCGAGAGGTATCGAAATAAAAATAATCTTCTAATAATGCAATACCTATAGGATAGATTAGTTTATTTAAGTACAAAAACTTAGAAGCTTAAAGCAAGCCTGGCGTTATTACTAGAAAAAACTTTTTATAATCCTGGACCAATGAGATTCTTTATAGATTACTTAAACTTCCAATAAAAGATTAAAACATTTGTAGGTTAGCTTTCCTTTTATTTAAAAAAAAGATAATGAAAAAGCCAACAACAATAAATGGAATGCTTAACCACTGCCCCATATTTAAAGTCATTTCACTCTCAAATGCTACCTGATTTTCTTTAAAAAATTCAATAAAAAATCGGCTTAAGAATAATAAAACTAAGAATAGCCCAAAAATTTGACCATTTTTACCTTTCATTTTGGGGTATAGATAGAATAAAATCCCAAAGATCAATAAATAGGCAATAGCTTCATAAAGCTGTGTTGGATGCCTGGGAATCATATCATCTCTAACAAATACTACTCCCCAATCGCCATTAGTAGGTTTTCCATAAATTTCAGAATTCATAAAATTACCAAAACGGATAAAAGCACCTGTTACTGGTGTTCCTAAAGCTACTTTGTCCAGTACCCATAATAGCTTTACTTTATATTTTCTACAGTACAACATAATGGCTATAAAAACACCTAAAGCACCACCATGACTTGCCAATCCCTGGTATCCCACAAATTGATAACTTCCTTCAATCCTTTGAATAGGTAAGAAGATCTCTAAAGGATGTGAAAAGAAATATTCTGGCTGATAAAATAAACAATGGCCTAATCTTGCTCCTATTACCGTTCCCAATATAATATAGGATAATAAACTATCGAGGTCTTCTATAGGAATATGCTCTTTTTTGTAAATACTTCTTACTATTAGATAACCTAGCATAAGGCCGGTTACAAACAAGAGACCATAATATTTTAATGGAAAAGTATCTGTAATCCAAAACAAAACCGGATCTATATCCCAATAAAAAACATTATCATTCATGATTATTTACAATTGTTATCAACTATCCCTATAATTTCTTAGCTTCATTCCAATAGACATCCATTTCAGCAAGCGTCATATCTTTTAAAGCTATATTTTTTTCAGCAGCCTTTTGTTCAAGATATTTAAAACGGGCTATAAATTTTTTATTAGTTCGTTCTAAGGCATTTTCGGGATTAATTTTAAGAAAACGGGCATAATTGATCATAGAGAACATAACATCTCCAAATTCAGCCTCCATTTTATCCTTATCAGCCATATTTACTTCCTCCTGAAGTTCACGTAACTCTTCCTCTAACTTTTCAAACACCTGTTGCGGTTCTTCCCAATCAAATCCCACACCTGCCACTTTATCCTGTATTCTACTGGCCTTTACCAGGGCCGGTAAAGATCCTGGAACCCCTTCTAAAACACTTTTCTTCCCTTCATTTAGTTTCAGGTTTTCCCAATTCTTTTTTACGTCTTCTTCGTTTTCAATTTTTACGTCCCCATAAATATGGGGATGTCTTGAAATCAGCTTTTCACAAATTCCATTCGCAACATCAGCAATATCAAAATCATTACTTTCGCTTCCTATTTTCGCATAAAAAACAAGATGCAACAACAAATCCCCTAACTCTTTTCTAACCTCTTCTATATCTTTATCTAAAATAGCGTCACCAAGTTCATAGGTTTCTTCTATGGTAAGAGGTCGCAAACTTTCCATGGTTTGTTTACGATCCCAGGGACATTCTTCCCTAAGTTCATCCATTATAGTTAGTAATCTATCAAAAGCTTTTAGCTGCTCTTCTCTGGAATTCATATGATCTTTTTAAAAGACCAAAATACGATATTAGCTTTAGGAAGACTAGAGAGATTTCCTTAATTTATTGTTTCTTAAATTTATAAGAACAGCCTTCTGTACATATTGGTCCTTTATAAGTAGGATGATAAACCAAATAACTATCATTTAAAGCCTCTACGCCCCAATAGGATTTATTATCGGGATAAATGGCCTGATCCAGATCACAAGAATAAGTAAGTTCTATCATTAGCTTAGCCTCATATTCTGGATGTGCTACAACACGATAAGTCCCTCTTTCACAATTACCGTCATTTTTTATAAAAGTAGCATCAGCTAAAAATTTTATGGTATAACTTTGTAATACCGGCGACCATGATACTTGTCCGCCCGAGCTCACTTTAGATTCTACAAGTTTCCACTCTCCAACTAATGCATCGCTGTTTATCGCTACTAAAGGCAAACTTTCTATCTCATCTTCATTATTGTCACAGGCATAAAGGCTAAGCAGGCATACTGCAAATACTAGGATATATTTTGTCATGTATAAAGGTTTTTAATTAGATCCTAAAAACCAAAAAAGGTTGCGTAAGCAATTTATGAACTCAATGAAGAATAGAAAACAATCGTAAACTACCTTAAGGCAAGACCATAAGGGTTCTAAATAGTTATTTTTAATTTCAAGACATCATGATTCCCATAATTATTGAGATAGAACTGTAGCATTTAATCTAGATATCGATTAAAATAAGAAGGATGATGCCTTCGCATCATCCTTCTTGTGGCTATAAACAACTTTTTAAATGAAGTGCGGTAGCTCCGCATACCATTAAAAGTTATATTGATAACCGCTAAATATAAATATTATTATATCTGAAACCGTATTTTTTACAAAATAGGGTGATTTTCCCCATATTCACCTATCTAAATTGCATAAAGATTAAATTTAGGGTAAGCAGAAACCGAATAATTATTAGAATTACACATCTCTTCATATTCTTCTTCCGTAGGTAAGTCAAAATCTTCAAAATAACCAGAAAATAATTCTAACTCGGCATAACTATTTAAAATAATAACAAGACTTTCATATTTTGGCAACGGAAAAGAAAACTCAAGTTTTGCCTTTACTTTTTCATGAGCAGCAAGAAAATTTTCTATACGCCTAATCTTATTTTTAGTTATCATCTATGGTTGCTTAGAGAAGCTAAATTTAAAAAAATAATAGTTTGATTAAAAACCGGGAAATAAAATTTTAGGAAATTGGCTACAACAAAAAACCCTGCTTAAAAAAGCAGGGTTTCACAAATAAGGGTGGAAGACCGGGTTCGAACCGGCGACCTCTGGAACCACAATCCAGCGCTCTAACCAACTGAGCTACATCCACCATTTCAAATTGCGGTTGCAAATGTAAACTATTTAAACAATTCCACAAAGAAAAAATTCCAATTAAATTAAATCAAATATCGAATTCACTGCTACATAGCGTTCTACAGTATAACCTTCAGCGTATTCGGTATTGATAATTCGGCCCAAATCTCGTGCTCTATAAATTATACTGTCAAAAAAGTTATTGCTGGAGATGGGTGTTTTGGGCTCTTCGCTATCAGGATCGTAAAACTGACTTTGATAAGCTTTTACAGATTCCATCTTTTTATCCATATATCCGGTCACATCTACCACCACATCTGGTTCTATATTTTTCCACTGGATATAGTGAAAAACCTGTTTTGGTCTCCATGCCTCCTGCTTTAAACCGTCTTTAGAAGTTTCAATTCGGCGTAATCCACTTAAAAAACAGGCATCACTTACCAGTTTAGAACCTCGACCATGATCTATATGCCGATCGTCTATCGCGTTACAAAAAACGATCTCTGGTTTATATTTTCGTAGAATCTTTATAATTTCTAATTGGTGTTCTTTATCATTTGTAAAAAATCCATCGGCAAAACTTAGGTTTTCGCGAACATGCACTCCTAAAATTTTAGCAGCATCGATAGCTTCCTTATCCCTTATTTCTGCAGTGCCCCGTGTGCCTAATTCTCCACGTGTTAAATCTAAAATCCCTACTTTCTTACCACGATCTATCTCTTTGGCCAAAGTGGCAGAACAACTTAATTCTACATCATCTGGATGTGCTCCCACGGCCAAAATATCTAACTTCATCATTTTTCTATTTCAAATATTGCAATTGGGGTATTCCCCCAATTATTTTTAATTTTCACTCATAGCTTTTAAAGCCTGCTCTATATCTGCTATCAAATCTTCTGGTTCTTCTATTCCCACAGAAAATCTTAACAATCCGTCTTTGATGCCTTGCTTTGCTCTCTCTTCAGGAGTTAACAAACCATGAGAAGTTTTTGATGGAGAAAGAATAGTACTTTCTACTCCCGCTAAACTCATCGAAGATTTTATCAATTGTAATTTTTTCTGAAATTCGTCGGCGTTTAAACCTTCTATAAGTTCAAAAGACAGCATTCCCCCAAAACCTTTCATCTGAGCTTTTGCCAGTTCATGTTCAGGATGCGATGTTAAACCCGGATAATATACTTTGGCTACCTTATTATTTGCATATAGATATTCGGCAAGGACCTGTGCATTTTCGTTTTGCGCTTTTACCCTTAGCCCCATCGTCTTTAAACTGCGCTCTAAAAGCCAAACCGTATAATCACTTAAATTTCCGCCCAGATTTTTGGCCATCTGGAATACTGTATTAATTTTATCTTCAGAAGAAATTACCACTCCGGCAAGAATATCACTATGTCCTCCCATATATTTGGTGGCCGAATGAATTACGATGTCGATGCCTAAATCTATTGGATTTTGATTTACCGGGGAGGCAAAGGTATTATCGATCATGCTTACCAGGCCTTTCTTTTTTGCCAATTGGGCAACAGCGCTCACATCGGTAATGGTAAGTAACGGGTTTGACGGTGTTTCGATATAAACTACCTTGGTATTTTCTCTAATTTCAGCCTCAAACGCCGCTGGACTTGCATCTTTTGTAAAGCTATATTCTATTTTAAATTTATCGAATTCCTCTGTAATCAAATTACTTGTTCCTCCATATAATGTATTTTGAAAGACTACATGATCACCAGACTGAACATGAGAAAGCAGCGCAGTACTTACCGCTGCCATTCCACTCCCAAAAATAAGTGCGGCCTCGCCATGTTCCAATGCCGCCATCTTTTTTGCTAAAGCTACCTGATTTGGGGTATTAAAATATCTTGGATAGCGTTTAACTTCTACCTCTTCGAATGCATAAGAAGTAGCCATATATAACGGTGAAACTGCTCCTTTAAATTTTGTATCTTCCAGTTCTCCGGCATGTGTACAAATGGTATTAATGCCTTTATATTTTTTATCCATCAAGCTTTTTATTTAGTGCGACTAATTTAAGAACTTCAGCTTTTAAATACTATAGATTAAAACCCTTTCTGCTGCGAAGTCTTAAAGAAAACTTTATTCGAAATCGAATTAGCACTTAAAACCCTTAAAATTTTATAAAATCATTTGGAAATTTAATTAGCGCTTTATTACTGATTTAACAGCAAAATCAATGCTTTAGCATTATCTTTAAACTACTTAAAAAAAACATAAAATTATGGGAAGAAAAGTTGCAGATCTTTTGGTTACAATGCTTGTTGAAGCTGGTGTAAAACGTGTTTATGCAGTTACCGGTGACAGTCTAAATCCTGTTAACGACGCCGTAAGACGTGATGGCAGGTTACAGTGGATTCATGTACGGCACGAAGAAGCTGGTGCTTACGCAGCATCAATGGATGCTGAATTAGACGGAATTGGATGTTGTATGGGTAGTAGTGGCCCGGGACACGTTCATCTGGTAAACGGACTTTATGATGCCAATCGTGCAGGAAATCCTGTGATTGCAATAGCTTCTACCGTAGAAACGGATAAACTAGGTACAGAAAATTTCCAGGAAACTAATGTAACTAAATTATTTGATGACTGCAGCAAATACTGCTTTATGGCTAATACCCCGGCCCAGGCCGCACATGGTTTCCAAAGTGCAATTCAGCATGCCATACATCAAAAAGGTGTAGGTGTTGTTGGATTGCCGGGCGATGTAGCTTCTGCAGATGCCACCCATATTTCTACTTCAGAACAAAACTACTTTACCAGCTCTAAATTACAACCAGGTGATCAGGAAATGAAAACACTGGCCCGGGTGATCAATGAAAACAAAAAAGTGATGCTTTATTGTGGTCACGGCTGCAAAGATGCTCAAGATGAAGTTATGCAGTTAGCTAAGAAACTAAATGCTCCTATGGGCTTTAGTTTTCGCGGAAAAATATATTTCGATAAAGAAAATAATCCCTATGCGGTTGGACTAAACGGTTTACTAGGAACCAAGTCGGGCTTTAAAGCCATGCATGAAGCTGATGCCCTGGTCCTTTTAGGAACAGATTTTCCTTACACTAATTTTCTCCCCGAAAAAAATACAATTATACAAATAGACGAAAAGCCAGAACGTATTGGTCGTCGTGCGAAAGTAAATTTTGGTTACCATGGCAAAATAAAAGATACTTTAGAAGCACTTCTACCTCTTTTAGAAACCAAAACAGAAACTGATTTTCTTGATGAGATGAGAGCGCTTCATCAAGAGGTAGAAGAAAAGTACTGTAGTTATGTAAAAGACAAAGGTGATGCTAAGAAAATTCATCCAGAATATGTTGCTTCGGTAATTGATGAGATAGCAAGTGACGATGCTATATTTACGGTAGACACCGGAATGAGTGCTGTTTGGGCCGCCAGATATTTAAAAGGAAAGAAAAATAGATATTTAACCGGTTCATTTAATCACGGTTCTATGGCTAATGCCATGCCCATGGCTATTGGAGCAGGCTTAGGGCATCCAGAGAGACAGGTAATTGCTCTTTGTGGTGACGGAGGAATCTCCATGCTTTTAGGCGATCTAATGACAATTAGCCAATATAAAATTCCGGCAAAAATCATCATTTTCAATAACAGTTCCCTGGGAATGGTAAAATTAGAAATGCAGGTGGAAGGTTATCCAGAATGGCAAACAGATATGGTGAATCCCGATTTTGCCTTGATTGCTAAAGCCATGAATATTCATAGTTGGGTAGTTGAAGATCCTAAAAACATAAAACAGGCATTACAGGAAGCATTTGACCATGACGGGCCCGCAGTTGTAAATATTTTTACCGATCCCGATGCTCTTGCTATGCCACCCGAAATTAACTTTGAACAAATTAAAGGTTTTGCAAAAACAATGGGTAAAATGATGCTGAACGGAAGAACAGCTGAAGTGATCGATACCGCAAAATCAGACATGAAATATCTCAAAGAAATATTTTAGATCTAAAAAATTGATCCAGGTTAAGAAACGCAGTTAAAAACGAGTTAAACATAACGTGCGCGATTTAATTGCGTTTCAATTCAGCTATTTTGTCAAAAAAGTGAATATATGAAAAGTACAGAAGTAAAAGCGTTTGGCGCTAAAACTGAAAAATCAGATTTAGAGCAACTTCAAATCAATCGTCGCGAAACACTTGCAGAAGATGTTGAAATCGATATTTTATATTGTGGCGTATGCCATAGTGATATCCATACCGTAAGAAATGACTGGGGTGGTTCTAAATACCCCGTTATCCCTGGACATGAAATTATAGGTAAAGTGGTAAGTGTTGGTGAAAACGTATCGAAATTTAAAGAAGGGCAGCTTGTAGGCGTTGGTTGTATGGTAGATTCCTGCCAGCAATGCGAATCTTGTAAAGAAGGCTTAGAGCAGTACTGCGAGAACGGTATGGTAGGTACTTATAACGGAAAAGATAAACATCTTGGTGGGCATACTTTTGGTGGATATTCAGAGAAAATTGTAGTCGATCAAAAATTTGTTCTTAATGTTCCTGAAAATTTAGATACCAAAGCAGTTGCACCACTTTTATGCGCGGGGATTACTACATGGTCACCTTTAAGAAATTGGAATGTGAAAAAGGGTGATAAAGTTGGGGTCATTGGTCTTGGTGGTCTTGGACATATGGGAATTAAGTTTGCGCATGCTTTAGGTGCTAAAGTGGTCATGATTACGACGTCTCCCGGTAAGAGCGAAGACGCGAAGAAATTAGGAGCAGATGAGGTCTTAATTTCCAAAGATGAAAAACAAATGGCAGAAAATGCAGGAAGTTTTGACTTTCTTCTAAATACCGTTCCCGTAAAACACGACTTAAACCCATACATTGGTTTATTAAAAAGAGATGCTACCATGGTGATGGTTGGAGCAATAGAACCACTGGAATTTCACGGAGGTGGATTAATAATGGGAAGAAAAAGCCTGGCCGGATCGCTTATTGGTGGTATCAGAGAAACGCAGGAGATGTTAGATTTTTGTGGCGAACATAATATTGTTTCAGATATAGAGATGATCAACATGCAAAATATTAATGAAGCTTACGATCGCGTGACCAGTAACGATGTGAAATACCGTTTTGTAATCGATATGCAATCGCTTAAAAATTAATGAAAGCTTCTCTACATCGAATCAATATTCGATAAATTATAACAAATATTTATTAAGGCTGCTTTTAAGTTATACTCTACGGATTTGTAACTTAACGGCAGCTTTTTTATTCATTAAATTCAAAAAATCATGAGTCTATTTTCATCATTATTAGGAAATGCAGGAGCAATAAGTAAAGAACAATTACAGGAGAAATATCATAAATTATTAATTCCATCTGAAAATATTGAAGCAGGTTTTCAGCTAATTCGAGATACTTTTATTTTCACCAATAAACGATTAATTCTTGTAGATATACAGGGATTAACCGGCAGAAAAATAGAATACTTTTCTGCTACTTACAAGAGTATTTCTAGATTTAGTGTGGAAACCGCGGGTAGTTTTGATCTTGATGCCGAGCTTAAGATCTGGATTTCTGGAGAGCAGCAACCATCGATAAGCAAACGTTTTAATAAAAGCGTCGATATTTATGAAGTTCAGAAGATATTAGCCTCTTTCGTACTATAATTTGATTTCTTCATAATCTTTTTATTTTCGCTTTAAACGATACATCAATGAAAACCCTTTTCAAAAATATCAAGGAATTAATACAAATTCGTGATCCTGAAATTAAAAAAGTTGATGGCCTGGAAATGAAAGAACTACCATCTATTAAAGATGCCTGGCTACTTATTGAAGATGATAAAATTGTTGATTTTGGGAGTATGGAAAGTTTTCCTGAAAACAATACGGCTAAAATTATTGATGCCTCGGGAAAACTTATTCTACCCGCTTGGTGCGACTCTCATACCCACATTGTATATGCCGGTAACCGTGAATTAGAGTTTGCAGATCGTATAAATGGATTATCTTATGAGGAAATTGCGAATCGTGGTGGCGGAATATTGAATAGCGCTAAAACATTACAGGAAACTCCAGAAGATGAAGTGTATCTACAATCGGCTGCCCGATTAGAAGAAGTCATGAAACTAGGTACGGGTGCGGTAGAAATCAAATCGGGTTATGGCTTAACCGAAGAGGGCGAATTAAAAATGCTACGCGTCATTAAAAAACTTCAGCAACATTATGATATCCCGATAAAATCGACATTTCTTGGTGCACATGCGATTCCTACTGAATACCAAAGTGATCCCGAAAAATATATGGACTTGGTGATTAATGAAATTTTGCCCAAAGTTGCCAATCAAAATTTAGCAGAGTATATCGATATTTTTTGTGAAAAAGGTTATTTCTCTGTCGAGGACACCCATAAACTTTTAAGTGCTGCCAAGAAGTATGGCATGAAACCCAAAATACATGTCAACCAGTTTCATGCTATTGGAGGAATTAAAGCGGGAGTTGAACATCAAGCCTTAAGCGTAGATCATTTAGAAGTGATGACGAATGAAGATATAGAGAGCCTAAAAAATACTGAAACCATGCCGGTGGCGCTTCCCTCCTGCTCACTTTTTCTAAGTATTCCTTTCACCCCTGCACGAAAAATTTTGGATGCCCAATTACCCATCGCTTTGGCAACAGATTTTAATCCCGGCAGCACCCCTAGCGGAAATATGAACCTGGTACTTTCCCTGGCTTGTATAAAAATGAAAATGACTCCAGAAGAGGCCATCAACGCAGCAACTATAAACGGTGCCTACGCTATGGAACTTAGCGACGTTGTTGGAAGCATCACCAAAGGAAAAAAAGCGAATTTGATTATGACAAAAAAAATTCCGTCCTACACGTTTCTTCCTTATGCCTTTGGAAGTAATAATATCGATACGGTTTACATCAACGGAAAAGCAATTGACTAATGCTACAGGTTAAGTTTTATAATTTTGATGACATTCAGCATAAAATTTCGGGTAGACCTGGAGAAACCAAATTCGGAGAAAAAATAGGTTTTGTAAAAAATGTATTTGAATTATCGAATCTAAAACAAACGTATATTCTACTAGGAATTCCTGAAGATATTGGCGTTCGCGCCAACCATGGTAAACCCGGGACTTCTAAAACCTGGGAAGCTTTTCTAAATTCATTTTTAAATATTCAGGTAAACGAGTATACCTATCCTTCAAACATTGCGATTTTAGGTGAATTAACCGTAAAAGATTTGATGGAAAAAGCATCAAATTTGGATAAAAATAGTCCTGATTATTTCACAAATTTGGGTAAACTGGTTGAAGAAATAGATCATAGGATTTCAGAAGTGATCGAAATCATTGTTGCCTCCGGAAAAATCCCGATCATCATAGGCGGCGGTCATAATAATGCCTACGGAAATATAAAAGGAGCTTCTAAAGCTCTAAAATCTGCTATAAATGTATTGAATATCGACGCGCATACCGATTTACGAAAACTGGAACACCGGCATAGCGGTAATGGATTCAGTTTTGCTAAATCTGAAGGTTTTCTAAACCGCTATTTTATTTTCGGTTTGCACCAAAATTACACGCCTCAATATATTTTTGAAGAAATAAAATCTGATAAAAACATCCAATTTCAGTTGTTTGAATATTTAATGGGAAAAGATTCAAAATTCGTTCAAAAATCACTAAAATCAGCTGCAGATTTTGTTTTCCAATCTCAAAGCGGACTAGAGATTGATTGTGACAGTATTAAAGATTTCCCGAGCAGTGCACAAACACCTTCGGGAATTAAGCTGGAAGAAATAAGAAACTTTCTTAAAACCTATAATTTCAGCAATTGTCAGTATCTGCACTTATGCGAAGCGGCGCCTTCCAAAGAAAACCTTGGACAGGTAGGCAAAGCCTTAAGCTACCTGGTTTGTGATTTTATTTCTGAAGAAAAAATTAAAGAGATTTAATTCCTAAATAAGGGTTTCATACAGTTACATTTTTCTAACCAACATATTTGGATCATTGAATTTAACTGGTCTTTAATTCTTAATGCTGATAGACATTCATTTTAAAAAATGATCAACTCATCTTGACTAGTGAAATTGGCGATCGTTATGTTCTGGAAAGCATCTAAAGATTTGGTAATTCACAGTTCGTGCATTTAGCATGGCCTACTAGTTTCCCATCGATATTCGTTTCGTATTTACAACATTCTTTAAATCGATCTATCATCATTATTTTTGAACGCCGAATACGGGCTTTTGTATTTGCGAGTGATATGCCCATACATGCTGCGGCTTCTTTTTGTGGTTTCCCATCAATATACACAAGCTTCATAACATCGCAGTATTCCTTTGGCAAGTCCGATAAAAATTTATCAAAACAGCAAACTTCAGTAAATGGATTCAAATCCTCATCTAAACACTGCAATTTAGCATCAGTTATGTCAAAAATCGAACGATTAAAATAATCATTGATCTCATTTCGAATAATCTGAAAGGCCCAGGATTTTAATTTTCCCGGATCTTTCAGTTTATCCAAATTCTTATGGATTTTTAAAAATGAACTTTGTAAAATGTCATTTGCGCAATCTCCATTCTTTGTTCGTTTCAGAATAAAGAAATAAAACTCTTCCTGATACTTGTTCCAAATCTCTTTGGTATCCATAAAATTATCCTTTCTAAGCGCAACAAGTGCAATCACATTTACAATTCTCGCAAGGGCAACTTGTAGTTGCGCAATTCTCACAATCGCAATTGTTACATTCACACTGGGTACATTCGCAATCATTCATATCAATAGGTTTTCTATGTAGACTGAAAATGCAGTAGAAAGATACAATTTTACACTAGAATTTATCCATTATTGGTAAAACCCGGATAACAGGTCATTCCTCCATCAACAAAAATGGTTGCTCCATTAATATATTCAGATTCATCTGAAGCTAACCATGCTGCAACGCTACCAATGTCTTCTGGTTCCCCTATTTTATTATAAGGGATCACTTTTTTCATTTGTTCTCTACCTTCCTTAGTTTCCCAAACATCCTTATTAATATCTGTTTTTATGGCTCCGGGTGCGATACTATTGCAGCGTACTTTTTTTGGAGCGTACTCCTGGCAAATAGTTTTCATAAGCATTTCTATTCCACCTTTCGAAGCTGCATAATTAGCGTGACCAGCCCATGGTATTATTTCATGAACCGAGCTCATATGAATAATTTTACCTAAAGACTTAGAAACTTCCGGACGCATCCCACGGCGCATAAATTCTTTAATAGCTTCTCTACATGCTAAAAACTGGCCCGTAAGATTAATATTGATAACTGCATTCCATTGGTCTAATGTCATTTCGTGAAGTGCAGCATCCTGCTGCATTCCAGCGTTAGGCACACAAATATCTATGGTTCCGAATTTATTTATACCAGCTTTAAAGATCTTCTTTACTTCGTCTTCCTTACTTACATCTGCTTTTACCACTATAGAATCACCGCTAAGTTTACATTCGCTAATTTCGTGTGCTACCTCTTCAGCTTCCTCTTTACTGGAATGATAATTAATAATTACGTTGGCGCCTTCTTTACCTATGGCAATAGCCACAGCTTTGCCAATACCAGAGCTAGATCCTGTTACTATACAAGTTTGACCTTTTAATCGTTGGTTAGGTTTCTGCATAACTTCCTTTTTTCTTTTAAAGTTAGCCGAATTGTAATCTAAAATATGTTATTCAGACGTTAATTTCTTATAAACACCATTACTCCACCCAAATCCGTCCTGGGTGGGATATTCACCTCCTCCACTTTCTTTAGAAAGATCTTCTACATTATATTTTTCTGTCATTTTATAAGTATTCTCGTAAACTTTTTCGTTTAGATTTGTCCAACGCTCTTTAATAGTATTCGCCAATCCTGAGATTTGATAGTTTTTAAGTCCTTTATAAGTAATCCATTGTAAGGGTGCCCAGCCATTTGGTGCATCCCATTGCTGCCTGGTATGATTGGAAGTACTCACTACTCCGCCTTCTTTTAATAATCGAGATTCGATAACTTCGGCTACTTTTTGTGCTTGATCATCTGTAGCGATCTCAAAGAATAAAGGATAAACTCCGGCTACAGAAATTACCGGAGTGTGTTGCGCCATTTTAAAATCATAATCCATGTAAAAACCAGTAGCAGTATCCCAAAAATATTTTTCTATGGCTGCACTGCGATTTACAGCAAGTTCTTTATATGCTTTTGCTTTATCTGGATTTTCATTGATGAGATAGGCTTTTGCAATGGTTTTTTCTAAGTGATAGAGCAAACTATTTAGGTCTACAGGTAATATATCTGTAGTATGAATGGCAGATAAATTAAAGCTTCCGCTTTTATCTGGTTTTATCCATCTACTGGAAAAGTCCCAGCCCGATTCGGCTGCTGCTCTTAAATCCCGATAGACTTCCTCTTCACTACGTTCTTGATTGTGATTCACTGCTTCTTCAGCAGTCTTGATGTCTTCCCGATAACTTTCTGGTCGCGGTGTATTTTTGTTATCATAATACCGGTTAAGGATACTACCATCTGGCATTCGCACCACTCTATTTAAAACCGAATCTCTTTCAGAAAGATTCTTTACACCTTCCATCCAAAATTGATATTCTTTTTCTAATTCTGGTAAGTATTTGGCATATAACGTGTTGCCTTTTTCTTCGGCTAAGACATCAATCATTAGTGAATAAAACGGCGGTTGCGACCTACTTAAATAATAAGTACGGTTTCCATTGGGGATAAATCCAAATTTATTAATCAAATAGGAAAAATTATCGATCATGTGCTGTATGGTTTCTACTTCGCCATCAACCTGTAAGCCCAGCATGGTAAAATAACTGTCCCAGTAATAAATTTCACGAAAGCGTCCACCAGGAACTATATATGAATACGGTAAAGGAATTAAAGTTCCACTTAACTTATCATCAGCAGGTCGTTTTAAAACCGACCATAACTTTTTTATATGTGTAGCAATATCAGAAGAATCTGTTTGATAGCCCTGCGAGGTTTCTTCTCCGGGTAACTGGAAATTATCCCTTAGAAACTTAAATATCGCTGAATCTCCTTTATTTTTAATTTTTTCATATTCCCGTTTTATACTATCCAACGAATTTTCGGGAATAGCATCCACAAAGGTTTTGCTATCACTAAACAAGTTCTCATTTTGTTGAATTTCGTAAAAAAGATCAGCATACAATTCTTCAGGAGGTAAAATGACAATTCTTTTCTCTTCCCTGGTTATTTCTTGTTTTGGCTCTTCTTTACAAGCTATAAAAGTTAAAGCCACTATAAGAACATAAAGTAAGTTTTGATACAATCTTATCATAGTTTTTCGATTCAATTAGAAGGAATATAAATATAGATAAGATCAATAACTTTAGGAAAGTTAATAACGTATTATTGCTTTCTGTCCTCTTTTTATTCGGTGTGAGCGATGGTTATAAAACTGCACAGAATCTAATTGTTGCTTCTTAAATTGATTTTGTGGAAGTGTCTTAATATTTTCTTCTCCTGATATTCCACTGCAGGCCAGAAAAAGAATAATACCTAAAATACCTAAAGATTTAAAAAGCTTCATTTTAAGATTATGGTTTGATCCTTACAATTGTAGTTAAAACAATAGTGCAGTAACATACCCACATGAGGGGATATTTATGGGAAAATCGAGTAAAATAGTACATTTGCTAAAAAAGAGAAGTATGGAAATTATAGCATTTGAACCCCAATATCGTGGCGACTTTAAAAATCTGAATATTCAATGGTTAGAAGCCTTCTTTTGGGTAGAACCTCATGATGAAGAAGTTTTGGGAAAACCTGAAAAATATATCATTAAACCCGGTGGACATATTTTCCTGGTAAAAGACAACACAGAAATTATTGGTTGTGTAGCACTGATGAAAATAGAAGAAAATATATTCGAATTAACCAAAATGGCTATTTCACCAAATCACCGTGGCAAACAAATTGGTCAAAAGCTTATGGAGCATACCATCAATTTTGCGAAAAGCCAACCTTGGGAATCACTCATTATCTATAGTAACAGGAAGCTAGAAAATGCTATTCATATCTATCAAAAATTCGGTTTTCAGGAAATCCCGATAGAAGAAAATAATCCTTATGCACGTGGAGATATTAAAATGAAACTCCGTTTGTCTTAAATCTTTGTAAAACAAGCTTTTGTTTTATTTGTCTTCTGTAATTTTATACTCCAATCAAAATCTTGGAACAATGAAAAAACTGATTTTTAGCCTTGCTACGATAGCGGCTTTAACAGCCTGTAAAAATAATAAGTCTGATGCCGAACCGGGAGAAATGATCCCTGCAGAAGAAAGTACCGCATTAAATGACGACATGAACGAACAGGAGGAAGCAAATATTAATATTGAACCCGTGTCTCATGCGACGGCTGTAATTAATTGGGATGATGCGGTGTTTTACACCGATCCTGTTGGCGGTGCCGAATTGTTTACAGAAATGGATAAGCCAAATTTTATTTTAATTACAGATATTCATGGGGATCATATGAATGCCGAAACCCTGGAAGGT
Organism: Zunongwangia sp. L-65; assembly: GCF_056859415.1. Taxonomy (NCBI): domain Bacteria; kingdom Pseudomonadati; phylum Bacteroidota; class Flavobacteriia; order Flavobacteriales; family Flavobacteriaceae; genus Zunongwangia; species Zunongwangia sp. L-65. Next base: position 86,792 of record NZ_JBSXOK010000080.1, on the reverse strand, counting down.
CTTGAACTTGGTGACACAAAAATTATCGTTCCACAAGCGGTTAAAGAACAATTACCAGAAACTTTACAGGCCAATCTAATGGTCATGGAGAATGGAGACCGTATGCAATTAGAAGGCTTTACTATTGAAGCCTTACCAATGTATAATCTTCCTGAAGTGGATGACGCCATGCACGTAAAAGGTCGTGGTAATGGTTACGTGTTAGAGAAAAACGGTAAACGTTTATATATTTCTGGAGATACCGAAGATATTCCTGAAATGCGTAATCTTAAAAATATTGATGCGGCATTAGTTTGCATGAACCTTCCATATACCATGCCGGTAGATCAAGCTGCTGAAGGTGTTTTAGCCTTTGCTCCCAAAAAAGTGTATCCTTATCACTATCGCGGCAAAGATGGACTAGCAGATGTTGAAAAATTTAAATCCTTAGTTCAGGAAAAGAACGATAGTATTGAAGTTATTTTACTGGACTGGTATCCAGAAATGTAATTTTATCGTTTTACTTTAATTTTTAAGCAAAAAATAAGGCTGTGAGTTGATGTGCTCACAGCCTTTGTAGTTTTCTACGTTTATTGATTGATCTTTAGAAAAGGGCTGGTTAGGCGTTTGCCTTAAGGGTAACAGGTAATTTAAATTCTTCTACATCTGGGTTAACTGTACAGTGAATTTTCTTGTAATTAAGTTTTTCCTTAATAAAGCGTTTTACAGTTTCGCTTTCTGCCTCTACAGATAACACAACGATTTCGTGATCCTTATTTATCGCTAAAAGAACATTTGCCCTGATATCTTTTTTAAGATTTAGTTTGTGGTGCTTTAGTAAAGAAGAAATTTCTATACTCATCATTCTTGGATCTGGCTTGATAGCCTTCTCTGGATTGTTTGCATTTACAGCTACTGTACTGCAAAACGCGATTGCTAAAGCTAGCAATAAAGATTTGAATCTTTTCATGATAAAAAATGTTTAAAAAGTTAATACACTAAAAAGACGGTAGTAAAACAGCGATTGTTACACAACACACTGATTTTTAAGATGTTTTTAACGTTTATACATTAAAGGTCATGATTATAATAAACAAAAAAGCCCGCGAATTGGCGGGCTTTAGTCTGTAATCGAGATTCAAATATCTTATCTCGTTTATAAAATATACTTTTTGAACTTAAATGCCTGGGATTGCCCAGAAGAAAGTTACTAGTAAAAATATGATTAACAGCTTAAGAAAGTACAGCCTGTACTTTATCTGCTGCTTCTTTAAATTGTACGGCACTGGAAACTGCCAGACCACTTTCGTCGATCAGTTTCTTCGCAACATCGGCATTGGTACCTTGTAATCTTACAATAATAGGAACCTTAATTGCATCTCCCATATTTTTATAAGCATCTACAATACCTTGTGCCACACGGTCACAACGTACGATACCTCCAAAAATATTCACAAGAATGGCTTCTACTTTTTCATCTTTTAAAATTAATCTAAAAGCTTCTTCTACACGTTTAGCATCTGCAGTACCTCCTACATCAAGGAAGTTTGCAGGCTCACCACCAGCTTGTTTAATAAGATCCATGGTTGCCATAGCAAGACCAGCACCATTAACCATACAACCTACGTTACCGTCTAGATCCACATAGTTAAGACCTACTTCCTTTGCTTCTACTTCAGTAGGGTTTTCTTCACGCTTATCACGCATCTCTGCGTAGTCTTTGTGACGGAAAAGTGCATTGTCATCTAAAGTAACTTTAGCATCTACTGCTAAAATCTTGTCGTCACTTGTTTTAAGTACCGGGTTAATCTCGAATAAAGAGGAATCAGATTTATCGAATGCAGTATAAAGAGAGGTGACAAATTTTGTCATTTCTTTAAAAGCTGTTCCACTAAGACCTAGATTAAAGGCAATTTTCCTGGCCTGGAAAGGTAAAAGTCCTGTGGCAGGATCAATCTCTTCGGTAAAAATTAAATGCGGTGTTTCTTCCGCAACGGTTTCAATATCCATTCCACCTTCCGTAGAATACATGATCATATTGCGACCTGTTGCACGGTTTAATAAAACCGACATATAATATTCTTCTGGTTCGCTATCTCCTGGGTAATAAACATCTTCTGCTACGTATACCTGGTGCACTTTTTTACCTTCCGCAGAGGTTTGAGGAGTTACCAAATTCATCCCTATGATTTCTCCGGCAATCTGCTCTACTTCTTTAAGGTTTTTTGCAAGCTTAACGCCGCCTCCTTTACCACGACCACCTGCATGAACCTGTGCTTTGATTACGTGCCATCCGGTCCCGGTTTGCTCTGTTAGTTCTTTTGCGGCTTTTACAGCTTCTTCTGCAGTTTGGGCTACGATCCCTCTTTGAGTACGTACTCCAAAGCTACCTAGAATCTCTTTTCCTTGATATTCGTGTATGTTCATAATCAGGTATTTCTTCTGTTTTAATTATGGTACACAAAAGTAACAAATGTAAAAGTATTAGACCAACAAATTTTCCTTAAACATTCAAATGAAGCCTGGTAAATCCATAGATCAATTAAGAAATCACACTATGTTTTGAATCAGGCTATAAGGTTATCGTAAATAATACCTGGTATTTTCTAATTTCTGAGGTTTCTCCACTATTTTTGCCTTTTTATTTCAAACCAAATTGAATGCTTATTTTTAAAGCAATAATTTGGTAAAATCGAGTTTATAAAAACACTAACAACTTCCTTGAAAGAAACTAAAAAATATAATTGCTTATGAATAAGGGGTTGGTCGCATTGGCTATAGGTGGCTTTGGTATAGGCATGACCGAATTTGTAATTATGGGTATTTTACCAGATGTAGCTACCGCATTAGACATTAGCATTCCGCAGGCAGGTCATTTTATTTCAGCATACGCACTTGGGGTCGTTATTGGCGCCCCACTTTTAACTGGTATTGGCGGAAAATGGCCGGCACATAAAACCTTACTTTTTTTAATGTTATGGTTTACGGTTTTTAATTCCTTATCAGCCTTTGCTAATAGTTACCACTTATTATTAATTTCCAGATTTTTGTCTGGATTGCCTCACGGTGCGTTTTTTGGAATTGGTGCGGTTGTAGCCAGTAAGCTGGCAAAACCGGGAAAAGAAGCAAGAGCAATTGCCACCATGTTCACGGGACTTACCCTGGCCAATGTGATAGGGGTACCTCTTGGAACTTATTTTGGACATAATTTTAGTTGGAATGTTGCTTTTATGCTGGTAGGTATTGTTGGTATTTGTGCCATATTAGGGATTAAATTCTGGATGCCCGAACTGCCCAAAAGCTCACCAGATGGAATCGTTAAAGATTTTAAAGTACTCAAAAAATTAGAGCTTTGGATGGTTATTTTACTTACCACCATTGGCACGGGAGGCTTCTTTGCCTGGTATAGCTATATCGCTCCGCTAATTACAGATGTTGCCGGACATCCTGAAACCGTAGTAAGTTATGCCATGATTTTAGCTGGATTGGGAATGGTAACCGGTAATTTTATAGGTGCAAAATTAGCTGAGAACTTCTCTCCTATCCATGCGGTTTTAATCGCTTTAATTTTAATGGTTATCGCCTTAGTTTCAAATACCTATTTAGCTCACGATAAAGTTGGCGTTTTAGTGATGACCTTTTTAATAGGTACCATTGCTTTTTGTCTTTCTACACCAGTACAAATGGCAGTAATCAATTCGGCAAAAGGATCTGAAATGTTAGGTTCTTCGCTAAACCAAAGCGCATTTAATATGGGAAATGCCTCTGGAGCCTATTTAGCCGGCTTACCGATTGCTGCAGGTTATGCTTATACTTCAGCAGATCTTGTTGGTGCGGGTATGGCAAGTGCCGGTATTGTCATTACTTTTATTGTAATTTATATCAGGAAGAAAAATAAAAAGGCTATTACAACAGCGCACACCTAAAACACCTAAAAGCAAATATTAGAAATGATTTTTAATTGTAGGGGTCTTAGTTTAAAAGCTCTAAGGGCATCAAAGTAATTGATACCATTTCTCTACTAAACTTACAGAAATAACAATTTGTTTGAATTCGTTATTTTTTTAGTATTCTTTTGTTAAGAAAACAAATAGGCCTGTATTTTTGGCTCTAGAAAAAATTATTGAATAGAAATGACAAATCAAGATCTTCTTGCTATTGCTGCTGAATATGGCAGCCCGGTTTATGTTTATGATGCTGAAAAAATTGAAGCGCAATATAAGCGTCTTACCAGTGCTTTTAGCAGTATTAAAAAACTAAGAATACATTATGCTGTAAAAGCATTGTCTAACATTTCTATTCTTAAATTTGTAGACAAACTAGGAAGTGGTCTGGATACGGTAAGTATACAGGAAGTGCAACTAGGCATTAAAGCAGGTGTTGATCCTTCTAAAATTATCTTTACGCCAAACGGAGTCTCTCTTGAAGAAATTGAAAAAGTTGCAAAACTTGGCGTTCAGATTAATATTGATAATCTTTCGATTTTAGAGCAATTTGGAAGCCGACACCCTAAAACTCCGGTTTGTATTAGGATTAATCCGCATGTAATGGCCGGAGGAAATTCAAAGATTTCAGTAGGGCATATCGATTCTAAGTTTGGAATATCCATTCATCAAATGCCTTTATTAAAGCGTATCGTAGAGAATACCGGAATGACTATTAATGGGATTCATATGCATACCGGGAGTGATATTCTGGATATACAGGTATTTATTCAGGCTTCAGAAATTTTGTTTGATGCCGCGAAAAATTTCAAAAATCTTGAATTTATTGATTTTGGAAGCGGATTTAAAGTGCCTTACAAAGAAGGGGATATAGAGACGGATATTGAAGAATTAGGCGCAAAATTATCTGAAAAATTTAAAGCATTTTGTACTGAATATGGCAAAGAACTTACCCTGGCTTTCGAACCCGGGAAGTACCTCGTTAGTGAATCTGGAAAGTTTTTGGCTAAAGTAAACGTTATAAAACAAACTACTTCTACTGTTTTTGCTGGTATTGACACTGGATTCAATCACCTGATAAGACCAATGTTTTATGGTTCTCATCACGAAATCAATAACATCTCCAACTCTAATGGCAAGCAACGCTTCTACTCTGTTGTTGGCTATATTTGTGAAACCGACACTTTCGCTTCAAACCGCAGGATTACAGAAATTACAGAAGGTGATATTCTTGCATTTAGCAATGCAGGGGCTTACTGCTACTCGATGTCCAGCAACTTTAACTCTAGATTTCGCCCTGCCGAGGTTTTATGGTACAAAGGAGAAGCGCACCTTATTAGAGAACGAGAAACATTTGATGATCTGTTGAGACATCAAATCGCATTAGATTTTACAGAGAAAAAGCAAAAATAGATTTGATCATAGGATATAAAGATCATTACTATTGTAGTAAAGAAGAATAAGGAACAAAAGCATTGAAATTCAGGTATTTTATTTGGTAACTTTTTGTTCCTTATTAACGCTTACAGATGTTCTTCATGTTAAATTAAAAATTATTTAACACCGTTATTTTCTTATGAATTTCTTGGATCCCGCATTATTGCTTCCATTCGAAGCTAATAAGGTTTCACTACATATGCATATTTAATAATTACGTAGAATTAAATTAACATAAACTTAATTTTGTCCTATAATTTTATTATATTCGTAAGACCAAACACTTTAACTTCGTATTATGAATTTTATAGATCAAGAATTACAGTTCTTTATTCTTCAATCTTTAGGATTATTAGCAGTAATTTTTCCGGCATTTTGTATCATGAGTATAATAAGGAATTCTAATTCATTTAAGAAGAAAATGCGGTTGATGTGGACTTTAGTTGTTATCCTTCTTCCTATAGTAGGATCATTTCTTTATCTATCAATCGGAAAAGAACAAGCTTTAAATACAGAAATTCAATCTAATATTTAAAACAAACGATATCGTTTTCGAATCAAGAGTCCTTGCGGGAGTTCTGGTCCTTGATTCAAAAACATTCTTACAATTTTAAAACATCCCAATAGTTGACGGGATCGTGTTATTATAGCCTTTTTGGCGGTACCAATAAAAAACTCTCGCTTCGCAGCGAGAGTTTTTTATTTACTGTAAACTGTATTTTCCTGTTCTGCCACTCTAATAAAAGTGGTTCTTTTGGTAAGCTCTTTTAGTCTGCCCGCACCTACATAGGTACAGGTACTTCGTATACCTCCCAGAATATCCTGTAAGGTATTTTCAACCGGCCCCCGATAGGGTACCTGTACTGTTTTTCCTTCGCTGGCTCGATATTCAGCTACCCCCCCGGCATGCTTGTCCATTGCTGTAGAAGAGCTCATCCCGTAGAAACGTTTAAATTTTTCGCCTTTTACTTCAATAACATCACCTCCACTCTCATCATGACCGGCAAGCATTCCTCCTAACATTACAAAATCCGCACCGGCACCAAATGCTTTTGCAACATCGCCGGGAATGGAACAGCCTCCGTCACTGATTATTTGCCCACCTAAACCATGTGCGGCATCTGCACATTCGATAATTGCAGATAATTGCGGGTATCCCACACCTGTTTTTACACGCGTGGTACAAACCGATCCAGGGCCTATTCCTACCTTAATGATGTCTGCCCCTGCAATTAACAGTTCTTCAACCATTTCTCCCGTTACCACATTACCCGCAATAATTACTTTATCGGGATATTGTTCTCTGGTCTTTTTCACAAACTTCACAAAATGTTCAGAATAACCATTGGCAACATCAATACAAATAAATTTAAGGTCTTCAGACAGGTCAAAAATTTCTTTCAGTTTTTTAGAATCTTCCTTTCCGGTTCCAGTACTTACCGCTATACTGTTTTTAAGTTCTGCTGAAGTTTCATTTAAAAAAGTAGTCCATTCTGCAACAGAATAATGCTTGTGCACCGCGGTAAACAATGTCTTTTCCGCAAGTTTTTTGGCCATTTCAAAAGTTCCTACAGTATCCATATTTGCAGCCATTATTGGCACCCCTGTCCACTTCATATTACTATGCAAAAACGTATATTCTCGTTCCAAGCTAACCTGTGATCTACTTTTTAGCGTAGACCTTTTAGGTCGTATCATTACATCTTTAAACCCAAGTTTTAAATCCTGCTCAATTCTCATTCGTCTTTTAATTTGGTTACCTTCAAAAATAGAAGTTAGTTTTTTATAATTTCAGGTTTAGCATATTAATTTCAATACTTATTTTAAAAATCTTCCAACTTACTGTTATTTACTTCAATCCAGTAACCATCCGGATCCTGAAAGTAAATCTGCAATACGCCATCAGGTCTTGTATTTGTAGTATCCGTAGTTCCATTACTGTTTTCAAAGGCCACATTATTATTACGCAGAAACGCTATAAAATCATCTAATTTAGGGGTGTTAAAGGCCAAATGAACACCTTTATTTTTTTCGGGTTTCTCTTCACTTTCAATTAAATGAATCTGTACATCGTTAGCCGCTTTTATCCATTTAAATTTTTCTCCCAATCCGGCATTATAAATTTCTTTAAATCCTAATATGTCACGATAAAACTGCAGCGAAACTTCCAGATTGGCCACTAATAAGGCATCGTGATCTTTTTTTAAACCAAATTTATTTTGAGTTTCCATAATTTCAAGTTCTTGATAGTGCTATTCCATTCTGTAATGCAAGATAACAGATTTTGATTTTTTATAATTTGAATTCAACTTTAAAATAGTCTTCAATGATTCACTTTATTATAATCCTCTTAAAACAGTTTTTTACTGAAATCAAAAAAAACTAACTTTACCCTAAAAGTTTAAATTTTGAAAAAAATAGAAATATTAAAAAAGAAAGTCCTTTCTAAAGAATGGGCTGTTTTAAACGAATATACCTATAGTTTTAAACGCAATGACGGGACCACCCAAATTCAAAATCGTGAAGTTTACGATAAAGGGGATGGAGCTGCCATCATCCTTTACAACAAACAAACCAATAAGATTATTTTAACAAGACAATTTAGAATTCCTACCTATGTTAATGGCAATAATGATGGTTATATGATCGAAGCCTGTGCCGGCCTTTTAGACGGACTTACCCCTGAGGAGTGCGTAGTGAAAGAAACCGAAGAGGAAACAGGTTACAAAATTGAAACGCCTAAAAGATTGTTTCACTCTTATATGGTAGCTGGTGCGGTGACCGAGATTATTTATTTCTTTATAGCTCCATACAATGAGTCTATGAAGATAACCAAAGGGGGTGGATTAAAAGAGGAAGGTGAAGAAATAGAAGTTTTAGAATTCGATTTTAATGAAGCCTACAATATGATCTTTAACGGACAAATAATCGATGCCAAAACTATTATACTTTTACAGCATATGAAAATTGAAAGAATAATGGAATAATTTTTATCCCCCCCCCTAATTTATAACATCCCTATATTAACATTTTTGATAAATATTTTCCCTAAAATAAATATATATTGCAAGCATTCCGAATATAGCCCTCTCTAATAATTTGTAGTGGTGAGTCCTACCTCACAACTTAACCATCAAACAGGCAAGCTATGCCACGTATGAAAAAACAACGAATATTAGGAACTGTAGCGCTTATATTCTCTTTTATAATCTTCGAATTGGATAAAAGCGGAGATCTTGTATTATTGTCTGGAGCTCTACTTGGTTTGGGAATTAGTTTATTTTTCATCCCACTTTTTAAAAAGGTTTTATAATTTTTCCTTTTACAAATTTAGATTTATTAAATTTCACATCAGATTAACTATACATCTGTAGGTAGTAAACCTTAGCCTAGATAAAACATCTAGGTTGTAAAACTCATACTGATGGGATTGTTAGCGGATATCTTACTAACCAAATAAAAGATACCATGATTACGGGGTATTACCATGAGGAAGAAGAATTTATTAATATTGATTTTCAAGAGACAGTTTTCAATAAAGTCGAATATGAATACTGCACCTTTAAAAACTGCAATTTTAATACTGTAAACTTATCGGCTGTTAGCTTTTTAGAATGCGAATTCTTAAACTGTGACTTTAGCAATGCAATCCTTACCAATACTCAATTTAATCAGGTAAAATTTGAAAGTTGTAAACTTATAGGCTTGCAGTTTGATGCTTGTAATGATTTTTTGCTTTCATTTCAGTTCTTCCAATCTACTTTAGATTTTTCTTCCTTTTACAAGCTTAAATTAAAAAATACTTTTTTTGAAAGTTGTTCTTTAAAAGAAGTGGATTTTAGTGACAGTGATTTTACAGCATCAGTCTTTAGTAATTGCGATTTACAGGGAGCAATTTTCCAAAATACCGTATTACAGAAATGCGATTTTAAGTCGGCTACTAACTTCAATATTCATCCCACAGAAAATCAAATCTCAAAAGCTATTTTTGCTTCGGATAATTTAAACGGACTCTTACAAAGTTTCAATATAAAGATTGAATAATATGATCCACGGAACCCATAACGCCATAGAAGACCCCAAAAATGCGAACATACAAATTATGATTAATGATACATTGTATGACCGCAAGGATGCCAAAATCTCTGTTTTTGATAGTGGCTATTTAGTTGGCGACGGAATTTGGGAAGCTTTTAGATTGCATAAAGGAAGCCTGGCATTTGCAGATATGCATCTAAACCGCCTATGGAGTGCCGCTGCCAGCGTTGGAATGAAGTTTCCCTTTAGCAAAAAAGAATTACTGGAGAAAGTTTGGAGGGTGATAGAAGCTAACCACATGGAGGATCACGTTCATGTTAGGGTAATGATCACCCGTGGGATAAAAAAAACTCCTTCGCAAGATCCGCGATTAACCATTAGCGGACCAAATGTTGTGATTATTGCTGAACATAAAAAAGCAAGCCAGCATAGCAAAGAAAAAGGAATTACATTATTTACCAGTACGATAAGACGCGGGAGCCCAGATTATTTAGATCCGCGGTTAAATTGCCATTCGAAATTACATGAAGTGCAAGCCTTGATACAAGCTATAGAAGCCGGAGCAGATGAAGCTTTAATGCTGGATATTAACGGTTTTGTTAGTACCTGCAATGCTACTAACTTCTTTATAATTCGCGATAATGAAATATGGACTTCTACCGGAGAATACTGTATGAATGGTATTACGCGACAAAATGTAATACAGGTATGTAAAAAACATGGAATTGTTTGCAAACAAAAAAACTTCTCTTTATTTGATGTTTATAGCGCCGATGAAGCTTTTGTGACCGGAACTTTTGGCGGATTAACACCGGTTACCAAAATCGATGGCCGAATTATTGGTCAAGGTAAATATGGTGATTTTACCAAAAAACTGAGTGGCCTTTACGAGCAATTAATCGAAGAAGAGTGTACATAATAAATGATTATGACTAAGCAGAATATCAAAAGAATATGCCTTTGGTCCTGCCCTAGAAATATATCTACGGCTACCATGTATTCTTTTGCACAACGTAGCGACACCAAGGTTTTCGATGAACCCCTTTACGGCTATTATCTAAAAGAAACCAGTGCCGCCACCTATCATCCAGGAGCTAAAGAAATTATGGATAGTATGGAATGTGACGGAGAAAAAGTTATTGAAATGATGCTAAATACTAGCGATAAACCCGTACTGTTTTTTAAAAATATGACCCATCATTTACTCCATCTGGATACTTCATTTTTAAAAGAAGTAACTAATGTTTTACTTACCCGCGATCCCAGAGATATGATTCCGTCTTTTCATCAGGTAATTAAAAATCCGACAATGCAGGATGTCGGGTATCTGGCGCATACCCAGATTCTAAAAAAATTAGATCAATTAAAAGCTAAAACCATTGTTTTGGATGCTACCGAAACTTTAAAAAATCCTGAAGCTAAACTTAAAAAGTTATGTGATTTTATAGGAATACCTTTTGAAAAAAATATGCTGAATTGGCAAGCTGGCCCAATTCCTGAAGATGGTGTTTGGGCAGAACACTGGTATAGTAATGTGCATAACTCAAACGGTTTTAATAAATATCAACCTAAAGAAAAAGAAATTCCAAATCAATTAAAACCACTTTTAAGAGATTGCATACCGCATTACGAAATTTTAAAGCAACGTTCCATTTAGATCGTCTTATTAATATTATCTTTGGAATAAGCGCCTTAACCTAAAAAACATGCAGGAACGACTGGACATCATCAACATTTTTAGATTCAATAAAAAACAAATTGATGATTATGATAAAAAAATAAAAAGACTAAAAATATGGTCCTACTTTATCATTTTTTATTGCGTGCTTGCCTGGTCGCTCATCCTTTTCACCATTGTAATGAATTTAGTTTCTAATTCTACTCTTTTTGTATGGAAGGAAGCGGGCGTATTGGTAATGATGGCAATAGTAGCGCTTACATTTTACTCAAAGATCTTAAGCCAGATCCAGTTGATTAAACATGAAAAATTTCTATTGAAAAAGCTTAAAATCAGCTCAGCATATAACGAAGATTTTGAAAAGCTGGTTAAAAGAGCTAATCTCAGGTTTTATCCTGAAACTCCATTGGCTATTCTGGGCAGTATTGTATTTATTTCTGCGATCATAATCACCGCATTTAAAAATATGACGTATAGTACTATGATTTGGGAATATGCAAAAATCATAATTGTACTGTTTTTTGTAATCGAAGTTATTAGTGTTTTTAAACTGCAACGCGGATTAAAAGAAAATATTAGCAACGCTGAAGCTTCAGCTTCAAAAACCTCGGGATACGCCAATGAGCTATAAAATCTAATATTTTTTAAACTTTCCAGGTATTCATCAACTATCAGTATAGCACTATTAACCACATTCGTTGATACCCATAATTAGTAAAGCTTGACAATAAGAAATTTATAGCACCAAATTAATCCCTGGCATTAAAATTGAAATAGCTATAATGAATTGCAATTTGCAATTCGCAAATTAAAAAAGATAAATTTATTGTTTACAAAGGCCGGTTTAACATCAAATAGCAGTTAGCTGTTAAGATCATGTAAAATTAGCAAGTCTTAACAAAATATGTTTTGCAGGCCAATGATTAAATGATAGGTTTACAGGATATTAATTATAGAAAAAACGAAAAGATTTATGTTTAAGTCAAAGAAAATTGCAGGTCTATTATTTGTTTTCACCCTTATTATGGGGTCCGCTGCAATGGCTCAAAACCCCACTATGCCACAGCAGCAAACAGTAGATATAGATGTAAGTGATGCTGAACTTTCTAAATTTGCCAAAGCATATCAGGGATTAAGAATGATGAACCAGCAGGTAAATCAAAAGATGATGAAGACCGTACAAGATGGTGGATTAGAAGTTCAACGATTTAATGAAATACATCAGGCTAGCCAGGATCCTAATAAAGAAGTAGAAGCTACTGAAGAAGAGCTTAAAAAGCATAAAGCTATTCTTGCTGAGATTGAAGGTATGCAAGGTGATTTTCAGAAAAAAATGGAAACTACAATTAAGGATCAGGGATTAACAGTAGAGCGTTATCAAAAATTAGTGGCGGCCTTACAATCTGACCAGGAATTACAAACTCGTTTGCAAAAAATGATGCAACAGGGTCAGGGATAATTTCCTTTAAAATTATATAATTTAAAGCAGCAATTTGGATTTGCTGCTTTTTTTATGGGCTATTTTAAAGTTTAAATTGAATTTTAAACGCAATTTAACAGCGTCTGTTTTCAACCAAAGGCTGCTTTATGTAAATTCACATAAAATTAAATTGTGAAGTCACAAATTACGAAGGTCACATATTCGCTATTCTTTTTATGCTGTATCTTTTATAGTATTTGTGAAGCCCAGGACATGAAGCAAAAAGACAGTCTAAAATTAACCAATAAGCAGGTTCCCGATGAGATATGGAGAGAAGCTTACATCGCTTTATCTCATTACCCCGAATTGAAGGATACCCCAATAACATTTAAATTCAAAAAAAATATCAAGAAGTCCTTTATGCAGGCGCAACCCAGTTTTTCGGGTATTTTCAAAAATCGCAAAAAGAGGGCTTATTTTATTTTCATAAACGAAGAAATAAAAATAGAAGATGAAGTTTTTACCGTAACCTCTGCTCCATCTGAAGTAATTATTGGTTGGATTGGCCATGAGCTAGGTCACGTGATGGATTATAGAAATCGAAGTGGGATCAACCTTTTTTGGTTTGGGGTGAGATACCTTACTTCACATAATTATATTAGAGAGGCTGAACGGGCGGCTGATACCTATGCCGTAAATCATGGTCTTGGAGATTATATCATCGCTACTAAAGATTTTATATTAAACCAGTCTAATCTTTCTGAGAATTACAAAAACAGAATAAAAAAGCTCTACTTATCTCAGGAAGAAATCGTAGAGCTTGTAGATGATCTGGAAGAATTACGAGAAGAATCTAAGGAAAAAGATTCGTACTAATATTTGTTTGTTTTAAGCTCTTTTTTAACAAAGGCTTCAAATTCAGCGAATTTTTCTTCGTTCATTACTTTTTCCATTTTTACCTGTCCGCCTTTCTTTTTATTGGCACCACTCCATTCAGGAAAAATTGCTGCTGGCACTTTGGTTACCTTTACCCCTTTTAAAGCTTTACTTCTTGCTACGTCGTAATTCTTATTTGCATTCTTAAGACTTTCGTCCAAAGCTTCCGCTAATTCATCCTCACTGGTTTCAGTGTCTGTTCCTAAGTACCAGGAATGATAAAACTCTCCATCTTCAAAACGCTTGGCAGCAATCGTAAATTCAGGGATTTTAATGTCAAATTTTTCTTCAAGTTCCTGTACGGCATCATTCATTTTATTTACAGAAAGTTGGGATCCTACAACATTCAGGAAAAACTTTGTTCTGCCGGTGATTCTAATTTCGTGCTTTTCTTTATTGGTAAATTTTATGGTATCCCCAATAATATAACGCCAGGTACCAGACACTGTACTAATAAGGAGTACATAGTCTTTTTCTTCCTCAACATCACTTAAAGGGACTACCGGAGCATCTTCTGTTAAGGAACCATCCTGATTTATATACTCTGGTTCAAAAGGCACAAATTCAAAATAAATACCGTTATCCAGTATCAATTTCATGCTATGGGTATCAGGACGATCCTGTATGGCCAAAAATCCTTCTGAAGCCAGGTAAGTATCTATTACCGTAACGGGCTTTCCCAGTAATGCATTAAAGCTTTTCTCGTAAGGTTCAAACGCTACTCCTCCACTCGCATAAACTTGTAAATTTGGCCATACCTCATGAATATGCTTTACGTTATGATATTCGATAACTTTTTTAAGCATAAGCTCCATCCATGAAGGAATACCGCTTAACGCTCCTATATCCCAATTTTTAGCGTTTTCAGCTATTCGTGTTACTCGCTCATCCCAATCTTCTATCTGAGCAATTTCTTCTCCAGGTTTATAATAACTGCGAAACCAATACGGAATATTACTGGCACTAATTCCGCTTATTTCACCTTCTTCATGGTCTCCTTCGTGATGCAGATCCGTAGAACTTCCCAACATCATAATTTCTTTTTCAAAAAATTCGGGTTCCAAATCAAAATTCGATAAAGCGCCCACCTGTTTTATACCAGCATTCCGGATACTTTCTATCATTTCTTTGGTAACAGGTATTTTTTTGCTCGATTTACCGGTAGTACCAGAACTTAATGCAAAATAATGTGGTTTTCCCGGCCAGGTAATATCCTCAGCTCCTTCCTGAATTTGACTCCACCAACGTTCATTTAATTTGTTATAATCAAAATAAGGAACATCTTTAGCAAAAGCAGATTCTATATTTTCAGCTTTAAGTATTTCATTAAATTTATAAAATTTACCAAAGGCAGTATCCTTAGCTTTCTCCAATAGGTTTTTAAGCACTTCGCGTTGTGCTTTTACTGCATCAGGTTCAGAAACTATCGTGCCTCTTAAATCAATCAAACTCTTAATTAATGATCCTCTTATCGCCATTTCTTTGGTTGTTTTTATTTTATTTTGAAGATAATTAAAACTGAAATCAGGAAGATCCATTTTTCTTTCATTTATAAATTATTTAACGCTGAAATACAAAAAATTGTGACTATGTATCTTCCGATAGTTTAGTAACTTATAAATATTCAATACAAAGTTTTTTACTTCCTTTTTTTCCTTGTTTCGCTATTGGTATAAAAGCCGTAAAAATCCGCTATTTTCTACCTAGATTTTACAGGTTCATAGGAAAGCTAAATACAGCTTTATTTTATTATAAAACCTTATTCTCTTTCGAAGGAATTTAAAATAATTGACATCTCTCGATATGGGGCAAACTTCTCGCCAGAATCAGAAAGTTCTTTTAATTTCAAGCTTTACCTATTTAGCCCAGTAATTACCAGGATCAAAGAACTAAATCCTCATTGGGTTTGTTGAATATAGAAGTTAAAGAACTATTAAGAAATTTATTTTTCATTTTACCTTTTGTTGACATTCATGACTAGGGGATTTTTCAATTTTCATACTCCTAATAATAAACAACCTCAGACAAAACCACGAGGTATTTATTTGGATATTATTTTTTACTTCAAGGCAAGCCTTGAAGATTAAATCTCGATTATCGAGTAAACAAGGAAATTGAAAATGCAGGACATTACTCCTAGAGAATTAAAATGTATTAGATATCTAACCAACGAGATGTCTAAAGAAGACCGATCGGTGTTTGAAATTGAGCTTAGCATTGATAACGAACTAAAAGCATTATATCTTGAATATTTAAATATTTGGAAGGCATATCCTGCCAATGATCTGGAACTGCATCACGAAATGATACAGCAAAAAATTGAAGGTAAAATAAAACAAAAACCATCTTCAAAAAATCTTTACACTTATGCAGCTGTTCTTCTCATAGTACTTCTTTCTGGATTCAGTATTTTCTTTTTTTCAGGCGAATCCAACTATACCAATATTAAAATTGCCGAAGCTGGACAGCGACTACGGTTTAAACTACCAGACAGCAGTAAAGTTGTTTTAAACTCGGGTTCAAAATTAAAATACACTCAAATTTTTGATAACCCCAGAGAAGTTTGGTTGGAAGGAGAAGGCTTTTTTGAGGTAACCAAAGATGCTGAACGTCCTTTTATTGTTCACACCAGCGATATGAAGATAAAAGTGCTGGGAACCAGTTTTGGTATTAATACATTTTCCAAAAAGCAAACCGTGTCTTTAGCTACCGGAAAGGTAAATGTAGTTTTAAAAGCTTCTAATGATGAAGTAAATCTGCTTCCTAACGAGCAGTTAACCTACAGTGCCACAACACACGAAATAACGAAGCTGAATTTTAATCCTGAAAAGGCAATGGCCTGGAAAGAAAACATTCTTCTATTGGATAATCTTTCGCTAAAAAATGCCCTACCAAAGATCAATGACTTTTTTGGAGTGCAATTTTCAATTATAGATAAAACCCTCGAAAATCAAAGAATAACAGGAGCTTTTAAAGATCAAAACATTGAAGAGTTTATAAGTTCTATGGAGTTTATCACCAATGTAAAGGTGATCACAAAGAAACCTCATCATTACCTAATAATAGCTTCAAATGAAAATTAAAAAGTCACTACCCCTTCCCAATAGCAACCCTAATGCGCTTAAGGAAGATTTGGATTTGTTTCAACAGATATCCCAGGGCCAATATGCTGCTTTAGAGTTATTATTTAATAAATATTATAATGCTCTTTGCCGCTTTGGTCTAAGCTATCAAAAAGATATCAATATTATCGAAGAAAAAGTTTCTGATGTTTTTATCCTTTTATGGAACAAACGAAAAGAATTAAATCAAATAGAAAAACCAAAATCTTACATCTATGTAATCGCAAAAAACAGCCTTAAAAAACCTGCAAAATCGCATTTAATCTTTTCAATAGATACTCAACAACAACGCAATATACTTTTCTCCCCAAGTACTGAAGACGAGATTATAGATAAGGAACAAAAAGAAATCAATGCTCAGATTATTCAGTCTATTCTAAACTCAATTCCTAAAAAATCAAGACAAATTTTTGAATTAAGTAGAATTGACGGTTTTAAGTATCATGAGATTTCAGAAATAATGGATATATCTCCCCGTACCGTAGAAAATCATATTGCTCTTGCAATGAAATACATTAGCAAAGGGCTAAAACAATTTCATTGAACCAATCACTAATCAAGATAAATAACGCTTTAATCAAAAAAATGAAACGCAAAATTTTACTCCTCGCTCTTGCTACATTTCCGCTGGTTACTCCTGTAAAGGCTGGTGAAAATGAACAAAATAAGGCTAGCAGCTCCAAGGTTTTAACTAGCATAAACCTTAACCTTAAAAAGGTTAGTGTAGAAAAAGTCTTTAAAATTATCGAATCTCAGGCCCAGAAAAAATTTATTTATCGATCTGATCAAGCCTATTTAAAAAGAAACATCAGCATAAATATTAATAACGCGAATCTTGAGGAAACTTTAGCAGAATTAGAGCGACTTACTGCGTTGCAATTCAGAATCTCTGACGATAGCATCCTGGTAAAAGAAACAGCTGCAAATAATCAGCAAGAGCGCGAAATCAAAGGCATTATTAAAGATTACAATAACATGCCCATACCCGGTGCCAGTGTTTTTGTAAAAGGTACCAATATTGGAACCGCAACCGATTTTGATGGGAACTTCAGCTTAACTATTCCTGCAAATGCGCAAACCTTAAGTATTACTTTTGTGGGCTATCAAAGAGCAGATGTCCCTATTACAGATCAGTCTGAATTCAATATTACGCTACAGGAAGATACCAATACGCTAGATGAAATCGTGGTAGTTGGTTATGGTACAGAGAAAAGAGAAAACATTACCGCTTCGATCTCATCAGTAGCTCCTGAAGACATCCAATCTTTACCAAAAGCAAATGTCACCGAAATGTTACAGGGCAGAATGCCGGGGGTACAGGTGATGAGTGATAATCGTCCCGGAGGGGGCACTTCTCTTAGGGTTAGGGGTTTTAGTACTATAAACAACAATGATCCTTTGGTAATTATTGATGGCGTACCTACTGCAAATGGCTTAAGTAGTATCAACCCCCAAGACATCGAAAGCTTACAGGTTTTGAAAGACGCAGCCTCTTCGTCGATTTATGGATCACGTGCAGCAAACGGTGTGGTTGTGATTACTACAAAAAAAGGGCTTAATAAAGATTCTTTTTCGGTAAGTATGGATGGTTATGCCGGTATCCAGTCGGCATTTAACTTACCGAGAATGCTAAATGCGCAACAATACGGTGATTTATTATGGCAGGCTTATCGAAATGACGGCCAAACCCCGGCACATGATATTTATGGTAACAATCCTAACCAGCCTGAAATACCAACCTGGCTAAACAACGAACAAACCATACCCAGCAGTGATGTAGATTGGGTAAACGAGATTATGCGTCCGGCATTAATTCAAAACTATAATATTTCGATCCAAAAAGGCTCTGAAAAAGGGCAACACTCCTTTTCCCTTGGCTATTACGATCAGGAAGGAGTTATCGAATATACCGATTTTGCAAGATATTCAGCCAGATTTAATTCCAGTTATAATATTACCGACTGGCTAACTATTGGAGAAAATTTCTCTGGTTCCTATACTAAAGAAGTTGCTGTGGGTACTAATAGCGCTTTGGGCAGTATAGTTTATAATGCTTTTCAGTTTCCTTCCATCGTCCCCGTAAAAGATATTAATGGAAAATTTGCCGGAAATCCTATAAACGATATTAGCAATCCACTAGGAAGCCTGTACAGAAGTAAAGATAATGATCAAAAAAATGTTCGGGCTTTTGGTAATGCTTTTGCCAGTCTTAATTTTGGGGATTTTGAATTTAAATCTTCTTTTGGTCTTGATTATAATAATTTCAACTACAGGAATTTTAGTCCGGTTTATAATGAAATCATTGCCCAAAATACCATTAATAACTTAAGTACACAGAATAGTTATAATTACCAGTTCACTTTTACGAACACCGTAAATTATGCTAGATCTTTTGATGATCATAACCTGGATATTTTAGTAGGCCAGGAAGCTATCGAATACTACCAGGAAGCTTTTGCAGGATCACGCCAAAACTTCCTTTATGAAGATCCTAATTTTAGATACTTAAGTTTTGGCACAGAAAACCAGCTAAATAATGGTGACGCGAGAGAATGGAAATTAAACTCTTATTTTGGCCGTGTTAAGTATAATTTCGATGAAAAATATTTACTAACCGCTACAGTAAGACGTGATGGGACTTCAAGGCTAGCCAATAATAATTGGGGAACGTTTCCGGCATTTTCTGCCGGATGGCGCTTAGATAAAGAAGACTTTTTTGATCTTGGTAATGGCTTAACAAGTATGATGCTTAGGGCCAGCTGGGGACAAACAGGGAACCAGCAAGTACCATCCTACTCTACAGTAGATAGTTATAGCAATAACACTAATTATAGTGACTACGCGATTGGAGGCGGACAAAATTCAGTTTCTACCGGTTTAACACAAACACGGGTACCTAACCCTAACTTACAATGGGAAACCACTACACAAACTTCAGTGGGTGTTGATCTTGGCTTCTTTAATAATAAACTGAATGTCACTGCTGAAGTTTATAACAAAGTGACCGAAGATATTCTTGTTTACAACGCGGTACCGCTTACCTATGGAGGGACCAATGATGGCCAGTGGATCAATGATGGCAAAATGGAAAACAAAGGTTACGAACTTAATATTGAATATAGTGATCGAAAGGGAGATTTTAGCTATAATTTTGGTTTAAACCTTTCTGGATATAAAAACGAATTAACCGAATTACATAGTGTTGCTTATTTAGGAATTCCAAGCTCATCTCTACACAATGTAAATTTTGATCAGGAAGTCTCCAGAAGTACCGTTGGTGAACCTATAGCTTCTTTCTTTGGCTACAAAGCCGATGGTTTATTTAGAAGTCAGCAGGAAGTAGAGGCTTATGGTCTCCAACCAAATGCTCAACCGGGTGATATTCGATTTAGGGACATCAACAACGATGGTGTGATTAACGATGAAGATCGTACCTATATAGGATCACCTCATCCCGATCTTGTTTTAGGTTTAAATGTAAAACTAAATTACAAAAACTTCGATCTGGGGATGTTCTTTAATGGTAGCTTTGGTAATGATATCTATAATCTTACCAAGTATAAAACACAATTCTTTAACCAGTCAGCCTACAACAAAGATTCTTCTTTGCTAGGAGCCTGGACACCAGAAAATCCAAATTCAGACATTGCAAGATTAAGCTTAGATGATGCTAACAACAATATACGGCCATCTTCCTATTATGTAGAAAATGGTTCTTATTTAAAACTAAACAATCTACAATTAGGCTTTACCTTACCTGAATATGTGTTAAGCGCTGCGAATTTAAGATTGTACGTACAGGCAAGTAATGTTTTTACAATCACCGACTATAGTGGAATGACCCCGGAAATCGGACTTCAAAATTACTCGAGTAGCAGCCGTAACCTGGATATTGGGGTAGACCGCGGAATCTATCCACCCTCAAGAACATTCGTATTCGGATTTAACCTAAACTTTTAAAAAGCACAAAAAATGAAAATTAATTCTAGAATTTTAAAACTCGTGCTTGTCTTTATTGGTATAAGCACCCTATCCTGCTCTGACGATTATTTGGATGAAGTAACTTATGGGGAAGTTGCCCCTGATGAAATGACCAATCCCGACAATGTGGAGCGAGCTATAATTTCAGCCTACAGCGTCCTAAACGGACAATTTGATGGTGCTTCAAATGCTTATAACTCCCCGGCTTCAAATTGGAGCTTTGGTGATGTTATTTCGGACGATGCTTATAAAGGTGGTGGAGGTACTGGTGACCAAAACAATATTCATCAGATGGAAATTTTCAATACCAATCCTACCACACTGGATATCGAACGTAAATGGATGGCATTATATGAAGGTGTAAAAAGAGTGAACGAGGCCATGCGGCTTTTAGCGGCTTCAGAAGATTTTGATGAAAACCTAAGAATTCAACGTGAAGCTGAATTACGATTCTTGCGAGGACATTATTATTTTGAACTAAAAAAAATCTACAATCATATTCCCTATATTGATGAGACGGCAGCAGAAGTAAAAGATTATGCAAAATCAAATACCGAATTTACTTCTGAAGAATTATGGAATAAAATTGAAGCCGACTTTGAAGCTGCAGGTAAAGTTTTACCTGAAACTCAAACTGAAGTAGGAAGGCCTACCAATATTGCTGCTCAGGCTTATTTAGCAAAAACCTATTTGTTTCAAGGCGAATGGCAATTAGCTTACGATGCTACCACCGCTGTTATGAATAGTAATTATGGACTGATGGACGATTTTCAGGAATTATTCTTACCTGAAAATGATAACAATAAAGAAGTAATTTTTGCAGTTCAACAGAGTATTAATGATGGGCAGCCAAGCAATTATAACGGAAGTATAGGTGATCGTCTATTAGCTCCGGGAGGACCGTTTTATGCGCAGTACGGATTTCACAGACCGTCACAAAACCTGGTTAATGCTTTTAAAGTTACTGCTGAAGGTTTACCCGCAAACAGTAACGAAAATTTAACCGATACCGATCCTGTGGATCCGAGGATAGATATTACAATTGGTAGACCGGATATACCTTATAAGGATCTTGATATTCTTTACCAGGCAGATTGGGCCAGAGATCTGGCCACCTATGGAGCATTTGGGCCTAAAAAAAGAATTGTTTCTGCCAACTCTCCTTATCACTTAGAAGTTTGGCCTTATGTTAGTGCGCTAAACTATTACATCATTAGGTTTGGAGAAGTTATTCTTTGGCGAGCTGAAGCCGCAGTAGAATTAGGAAAGCTCGAAGAAGCACGCCAATTGATAAATCAAATACGGGAAAGAGCTAAAAACTCAGCTTACGTAAAAACCTTAGACGGTTCTAATGATGCTGCGAATTACGAAATTGAACTTTATAAGACACCATGGACCGATAAAAGTGTAGCCAGAGATGCGGTACGAACAGAGTCCAGATTAGAACTAGCTTTAGAAGGTCATCGATTTTTTAATCTTGTTCGCTGGGGCATTGCCGATAAAGTAATTAGCGATTACCTTGAGGTAGAAAAAACCCGAAGAACACATTTATCCAATGCCAGTTTTACATCAGATAAAAATGAATATATGCCAATACCACAAGCGTATATCGATGGTATTGAAGAGGGTTTAGTTACCCAGAATAAAGGGTATTAGTTTGATTTATTTTTGATTTGAACAGGGGTTTTTAACAGGCCCCTGTTTTTATTTTATATTCATCGAATCTTATTGTAGAATTAGAAACGGTAGGACAAATGCTTAACGAAAAGTAAATGTTTTACCTAAATTTATTGGTATGACGAAATACATTTTAATTATAGCTTTATTACTTAATTATACGGGTAGTTTTGCTCAGGAAAATCCTGAGGTTTACCATACTTTATCTAAAAAAAACTTTTACTTTTTACACGCTATTGAAAATAATAGAGAGGTAAAAGAAGTATTGAATAAGGATAGATCGCTTTTAAAATTGTTATCGGAACAAAAAAAGCAGATAGCCCAAACTCTAGAAAAGAAAGAAAATGATCTGCACAGTCTTATCTATCCTTATTTAATAAGCGAGGAAGATTCTAAAAAAATAAGCGATCATTTAAATCGTATCTATAAGGAATCTCCCAAATTTAAAAATTTTATAGAAAATGATATTCGAAATTCAGGCGCCTATATTTTATATGATAAACTAAAAGCAAAAGAATTGATTGAAAATATATGGAGCCTTAATGCTGAAGGGATTAACCATATTCTAAAAGTCTACGGAATGGGCGAACATCCACAATATGCCGCTATAGATTCGGTTTCCTATAATGTAAAATCTGATTCTTATAAAGGGGCAATAGCGATGTGGAGTGATCATATGGCTCTGGAAGTAAAAGAAAAAGATCTTTGGTTTAATCCTTCCCTAAATTTTGCATTATCCTTACTTTATCTGAATCATCGCGATGAAGCTGCCAGATATGAACCTCTTGAAGAATTGGAAAACAGAAAAACAGTGGAACATATAAAGAATATTGATTTTGCTCATTTCAAATATGCTTCCATTTTAATTTTAGGTAATGGTCCTGAAAATTATACAGATCGTTTGTCTGCTCTAGGAAAATTGAATATAAAGCTTGGTGTAAAAGCGTATCTTGAGGCCAAGGTACCACTGATTGTAGTCTCTGGAGGACATGCCCATCCTTTTAGGGCAAAATATTGTGAAGCTATAGAAATGAAGAAAGAACTAATGAAAGAATATCAGATTCCTGAAAACAGAATTATTATAGAACCCCATGCCAGGCATACTACAACAAACCTAAGGAATGCCAGTAGATTATACTCAAAATATGATGTCCCTTTGGATAAAGCGCATCTGGTCGTTACAAATAACAGTCATAGTCAATACGTAAGTAGCAACAACTTCAAGAATCGATGTATAGAAGAGCTAGGGTATTTACCAGCTCTAATTATGAGTAGAATTAATGACACTACTATTGAATTTCAACCGCTTAAAAATTCATTACAACAAAACCCTACAGAACCTTTAGATCCTTAAATAAAAAGTTTATAAACTAATTATTAGGGGGACAGTCCGGGATCTTTAAATAGCTTATCCTGTAAAACAATATGCAACTGGAATATTCACTCCATACTCAATAAAGTTCTACAGCAAGTAATAAGCATGTGATTTACTATAATTTAATGGAAAAAAATAGAAGAGTGCTTTTATAGACTGAGGGTAAAAGAGAAAGAACTTTCACCCTCAGATATTTATAAAATTTGTGAGAGATTATTTTACGACGATATCCCAGGATCTAACATTACAAAAATTAAGTAGTACATAACTGGAAAAAATACGAATGACTGCTTTTTAATTATAGCGACGGCAAAAAACCGGTAACATTATATACCTGGGTAAACCTATAAAGCTGATCATTATTTTTAAGCCATTAACGATAAATGACAAATCAGATAATCTTAACTTAAAATGAATTAAAGTATAATTCTTTGTATCCTCTCAGATATAACAAAATTTTGGATCGCCTCACGCATATGACCCTCATATAAAAAGCATGGATGCTAAAATGTTCATAAGCCTGCTGGCCTCCAAATTATTATAAATCAAAAACCTCGTGGAAGACCACGAGGTATGAATGCGAAAATCTTTTTAGAATTTACGTTATCAATAATCATTGCGATAGGATATTGTCTCATTTTTTAAAATGAAAATAAAGACAACGGGAAATTGTGTGTATAAAGCCAATGGCTATTTATGATTCTAAAATTGACTTTTAAATAAAAGTTTTATAGTCTTAGCTGAGAAAGCAATTACTCATTTAAATCATAATTCTTTACTGTCATTAATAATTGTTCTTCAAAATTAAAAATGTCATCAATACTTTCCATTTTCACTTTTTCTTCTTTGCGATCATCATGAAAGGTACTAATATACTTTATACCACCGTTAAGGTGTAATCTACAAATAGGTTTTCGATTATTATTATCCAGTAAGATCCCAAAATAGCTTTGGGTATCGCGATATACAATTCGATCTTTAGCTACTTCTTTACGCAATAAGGCCAGGACTATATTATACCCTTCAATCTCTTCTTCGGTTGTTTCTATTTTTGAAGGTTTCTCTACCTCCTCGTGCACTTCTTCATTCTGTACCGCTTCTTCTTTACTTAATGCTGTCGATAGTCTATTGCTTACTTTTTCACTAATCAATTGCGAATATGCACGCTTTAGAATTTCTGTAAACTCTTCGACGACACTGGCAGTCATTCTTCCACTATAGACTTTACAGGCTAAAAGCTTAACTAAGTCTATGGATGGTGTGGTCATTTCATTTTCAATAACCCCTTTAAGTTCCCGGGTATATTTAAGGGTACTTGCATTATCAATGATCTTACTGATATCAAAGTTTGATTTATGAAATTTCTCAATTTCTTTAATCGTAGACTCTTTTAAATCTGTAATATCAAACTGAAAAAATGGCTTCTCATCCATCTTATTGGCATCCTCCAGATCGGTATAAAACTTATACGTTATTCCATTGGTAAGCAATGCGAATCGCGTTTTAGTGACATGAAAATAGCGAAAAAGCTGAGCTGAATTATGTACATCTAAAGATGATGTCCAGTGTTTACATTCAACAATAAGAATAGGTTCCCCATTTTGATAGATCGCGTAATCTACTTTTTCTCCTTTTTTCATACCAATATCCGCAGTAAACTCCGGTACAACTTCCATGGGATTAAAGGCATCATAGCCCAGTATATTAATAAATGGAAGTACGAAAGCATGTTTGGTAGATTCCTCATTGGTAATCTGATCTTTTAATTTATCGACTTTCGTTGCTAATGATTTTAACTGTGTATGTAGTTCCATAGTTTTAACTCTTAAGATTGAATGAATTTTGTAATTACCTGTTGCATATTAGAAGGTAAATCGGCATTATATATTTTATAATGAGCTACACCCATGGATTCCAACCAGTCAGACCAATAACGCTTGATGATATCATCCTCAAAATCATTTTTAGGATCGGGATTGATTCCCAGTACCAACACTTCTAAATTATCAAGATTGTTAGTTGCCGGAATAAACCCATAGTTGTTCTCTTCATATTTCTGTTCCCAGTTATTCTCTATTAAACGATTATTGCGAATATACTCTGGTGTTAAATAAGTTGTTTGATTTCCTTCCTTCCTAAGATTATCCTTATGATAAATGTATCCGTCGGTGAGAATCACCAATAAATTCCGGTAGTTCTCTGCAATGCAGTAATCTTTAACTTTCTGGTTCATAAACTTCCAGGTATCCGATCCTACATAATGATCATCCAAAATCGCAAGTTCATAAATTTTTGTGGGTAGCTCTTTATAATGTTGCTCAAAAAGCCTTAAGTTCTCATTACTAATATTCGCTTTATTAAAGCTGTATTTTAAATCTTTAGAAATGGTATTAATTTCAGGATTCGATGGCTCGGGGGCAAAGTACAATTGAATTTGATCATTGATTAAAATGATTTTCTTTTGCTGCACGTTCGCTTTAAAGGCATTGGCTATTGTTTGGATATAGGCAGCATCCCGTTGATAATATTCCATACTGGGATTGGGATATTTTTCTGGGTTAATACGATCAGACAGATCCAGTAACAAACTCACATTTAAATTTTTTGCGGAATTTGAAGTTATAGCTTGATTCTCCTCTTTTTTAGGTTGAACTGACGAGGTTTCTGATTCTGGTTCCGACTTACAAGCCAGAACCACAAAAATTATACTTAAATATCGTAGTGATTTCATCATTTAATTTTTTGAATAAACGAGATGTTGAAAATCGTTATCGGTTAGTTTCATTTCTTTTAAGTGAAGATCTGCCATGTCCTCACAGGACTGCAACAATTCCTCTTTTTTGTTTGAAGGAAGTGCGATTTCGGTCATTATCGCCTGAAACCATCCTTCTTTATATTGGGTATGGTAAAGCAGGTATTCTTTAATTGGAAAAATGAATCCATTGATCTTGGATTGAATCTCTGCAATTTTTCCTTTCACCTCTATGATCTGATTTCTAAATTCAGAAAGCTTCTCCCCCATTTCTTCCTTAACCCGTTGTAGGTTCTTAATTTCTTCTTTCTTATTCTGAATAAATACTTTGATTTTATCCAGATTTTCATATTCCTTCATGATAAAATCAAATACAAGCCCCCAGATAATATAGACCACAAAACCTGCAAAAATGATCATCCAAAACTGTGCTTCAAAAAGCGCAATGCTTAGATCATATGGAGGATCGGTAAGGGTTTTATTGAAATCATAGATTTTCTGCTCTATAGCATAGGCCAACAATGCATCAAAGGCAAAGGTCACCAGCAATAGAGCTGTTAATTTCAGATAATTTAAAATACCTCTCCCCTTTTGCATCATGTGGATCAAATAACCTAACCCCATAAAAACAAACGGAATGGTAGTTACTAAAATTCCTTCCAGCCAGCTATCATTAAAAGCATTGGTAAAAGCATCTTTATCAAAAATGGCCGCGACTAAAGCATCAATAGTAAACTCTTTAAAAAAAGCAGAGTAAGATGCCGATACATAAAACACTAATAAGTATAACGTGATAGGAAGCAACACCAGTAATCCTATATAAAATTGAGCTTTCGGCCGTTTATCTGCTTCTACTCCATATTTTTCGGGATCATGTTTTACATCAATCATATCTTTATGTAGCTTCTCGATATGCTGATTATTTTGAAGATCTTTTTCTTCAAAAATTGATAAACCTGTTTCCAGTTTTCTAAGCTCCGTACGCAAACGTTCCTGCTCTTCTTTATAGGGTTGTTTTAATTTCTCCTGTTCTAATTCCTGTCTCCTGCATTGATCTTCAAAACTCGCAAACAGATTTTGTAGACAGGCCTGTAAAACAATTGGTTTTCCAGACGTTTTGGTAGAGGCTGCAAACCCACTCTGATAATAGGTAATACGGATTTGTTCTTTATCCTCCTTTGGTAATGCTTCTTCCTTTTGCTCTGCAGTATTACGAACTGCAAATAAATTTTTGATGGCCATAATTAAAGATTAAGGTTGGTTATAATTTCTTCTTTGGTAATATGCTGCTGTACACAATCCAATAAGTATTCACAGAGTTCATCAATATTTTCGTCCAGGAATTCAAACTTTTTACAGTACTTCTTCAGGGTATTGCGTTCATCTTCTGTGATTACACCGTCAGCAAGGATCATAAAAGCCAGATCATATAGATATTCAATACGTGTTGTTACCTCCTTTGGAATACTAGACGTATGATCTACGGGATTTAAAAGCAAACGATCCAGTTCTTCTTTAGGAACGTTTCGTTCTTCCGCAAATTGATAGAGGGTTTTTAATTCCATCACGTCAAACTTGTCATCAGTTAGGGCCATTTGGTAAAGTCTTAAAAAATGACTTTTAAGTTCAGTAGAAATAGTAGTGTTCATAGGCTTGATAGTTTATAAGTTAGAAAAGTGAGTATGCCAAAGAAAATAAGCACCTGAAGTAAGCAGCCTTTACCTTTAGCGGTTGAAAATGTTTTCCTATAGGTTAGTCCCGGAATTCCTGTACGTACCGAAAAGCTTTTTGTACTTAATGTTCCACGTTTGGTGCGTATACTGGGTGAAATACCGGATTTGCTAATATTGATACCTACACCCTTTCCAAGATTAATTCGTTTATGTATTCTTAGTCCCATAATCTCATACGTATTGATAATAAAAAAACAATTATTGATTCGAAACCAGTCCCTTACCACAATAGATAAAGCTTCAGAAAACCTTAATAGCACAAGTCTGTTAGTTAGGTGGTATTTGATAGTTGATTGTAGCCTACTTTCATACATAACTGTTACAGGCACAATTACTCCCTGAGAAACAAGCTATAGCAAAATATTGCGGTCAATCAGGAATCCCTAAGCAAACCCACGAGGTATGAAACGGATAAGCTTTTTGTGGGTATTTTGTATCATAAAGTGAATTTTCCAGTAATCGTATAGAAATGATAGACCCATGGAAGCTTCGGTACAAAATCTTTGAAGATTTCTCTCGTCCTCCTAAATTTTCTTAAGTTGAACTCATATAGATTGCACCACCCGTATTCTTTCGAAGACGGGTTACCGATTCTTTAAGGGATGCTGCTGCCATCCTGTGGCAGCAAATCGATAAAAAGCTGAAGGCTAATAATAATTTCATCATATTTAAGGTTTTAATAGGATAAAATTATAACTATTGATTATCAGAACCTTACGGATTACCGTAAGAAGCTACTTTTTTTATAATCAACTGGTCTTCAGATTAATTGTAATGAAAGTACAATACCTATTAATTGCGCATTGGTTTTGGCGCCAAATTCGTCTTTTAACTCCTTTATGCGTTTTTCAATAGCGCTTTTACTGCCGGGGCTTAAGCCTTTTTGCATAAATTCGGCGCAAATTTGATCCTGGGTATAACCCTCTGCCAGACATCTTAATAATTGAGTTTCATAGTTGGTAAGTTCTTTGATATTAGACTGGTTAAGCGCTGCTTCGAGATTGGGCGAAAGATAGAATTTTCCTTTGTTAACCTCATCAATAGCAATTTTAAGATATTCCATACCCTTACGCCCTTTACATACATAGCCATTAATGTAGGGCTTAAGCTTTCGTATTCGCGAAGGATGATCTTCCATAGAATGAATAATAATTTTTAAATCTGGTAGTTCTTTGTTAAGAAGTATGGAAAGTTCTTCTCCAGAAGTGATTTTTTCATCTCGATGATCGGCTTTAAAAGATAAATCACAGATTATTAAATCATAAGGTTCTCGATCTAATGCCGCCCTTTTACATTTAAGATATGCTTCGTCGCAGTAAGTAGCAACATCTATTTTAGGCTGCCCTATGGTTTGTAAAAAAGTGCTTAAAGATTTATATGTACTATCAAAATCTTCTACTATCAGGATTTTTTGAAACATTTAAAAGGGTATTATAAGTTCTACAGAAAAACCACCGTGGTTTCCCGTTTGAAATTTAAAAGAACCGCCAATACTTTCCATACGGTTTTCCACATTGTCCAATCCTTTACCTTTTTTTAAAGCATTAGGTTGTAAGCCAACACCATTATCGTTATAATTGATTTGTAACTTAGAATTTTCAATCTTAAAATTAAAACTGATAATACTTGCCTTACTATGCTTTTTCATATTCACCATCAGTTCCTGTAGCATCCTAAAAATAGTGATTTTAGCTTCTTCACTTATTTTATCCCAGTTCACCTCCTGAATGCCTATTAAGTAGATGCGTGCCGATTTTGGGGTCATTTGAGAAAGCATTTCCTGTATTTCATTAGGATAGTCCTGATCGGTCTTTACCGGTAAATTTTCACGAGAAATATCACGGGTGCGAAAATAAATATCCTCTAATTTATCCAATAACTCTATTTTTTCCGGCGCATTAAGATTTTCAAGGGCGGTCATTAACCTATAGAGATCATTCGCCAATTCATCATGTAGACGCTTAGAAATCCTGGCTTCGGTTTTATGAATCTCACGAATTCGCTTCTTTTTAGCTTTTTGGCGTATATAGTAGATAACAAATGCACTGGCTCCAATAATAAGTAATCCTATAAAAATAGCGATATTTCGCTGATTAGAAGATTTTAATAAGGCGATTTGTTGCTGCGCAGATTGTTTTTCCAGGCTTTCGATCTGCTCTAGCTTTTGTTCCTCATCATATTTGATTTTCGCGAATACATTTTTAGCGTGATCTTTTACATCTGCAATACTATCAGTAAGTTTTATATAACGCATTGAATATTCACGTGCCTGAACAGGTTGAGCGAGTTCTATCAAATATTTCAAAGCTCTTTTCTCATCAGAAGTATTTTTAATTTTTTTTGCCAAATCAACATATTTGAAAGAGTATCCCAAAGCCTTTTCAGGTTTTATATCCCAATAGTAGCGAATAAGATGATCATAACTGGACATCTGACCTTCTATGTCCCTTTTTATCCTACGTTTATCTAGAATTTCTTCTAAATTATCAGATACATCACTTTTATCTTCTAACCATAAAGTAAAGTAATAATTATCAGCAATCCTGTAGTCTAATTGACTTTCAAAACTTTTAGGCAGTATTGAATCGAAAATTGAAAGTGCTTTCTTTAGGTCTCCGTTATCGGAATAAATATTTCCTATATTATTTAAAATGATTAAACTATCCAACCGGGAAGCAGTATACTTCAAAGCTTGCTTATACTCATTTATTGCTTCATCCATATCTGAAAGTTGTCTATACGAGCTCGCTAAATTGCTATATATGCTGGATAGATAAATTGAATCTTTATAACTTTCCAATAATATTAATGCTTTAACCTGACTAACTTGACTCCCATTAAAATCTCCCAAGTTATATTGTGCTATACCTAATTCAACTAGTCTTTTTCCTGCATTAAGACTGTCACCGTACAATAAATATAAATACTGTGAAGTATACATATTTCTAAGTACTTCTATATAATTTTTCAGATAAATATTTGTTTTTCCTTTTCTATAATGGCCTTTAGCAACTTCGAGTGTATCCACTTCCTTTTTTCCATTTTGGATTAGTTTATTTGCATAGAAAAGAGAAGAGTCATACTCCTTTAACAAATCATGATAATAGATTTTATAATCCCATAAAATCGGTTGAAGCGTATCGTTTTTATCCTGAAGGTGTTGAAGAGCTTCATTGAAATAGGCAATTTTATCGGAAACTTTATCAGCTAATTTCCCTTTCGAGAAATAGAAATAAGCAGAGTCGGTTCTAGGACTTTTGCTAAGGCTCATCTTTTTATCACAACTAGTAGAAGCAATAAATAAGAAAGAAAAAATTATAAAATCGAAATTTTTCATTTCTAAAAATAAAAAACGCCGCATAAAATGCAGCGCTTTTTTGGAAATTTAATTACTTCCTGGCGGATCTGCGGGTGGAATTATTTGCCCATCTTCCCCGGTCGATCCTCCTCCATCTCCCGGGTCATCATCCGTGCCATCGGCATAGGTCTCATTAAATTCATTGATATCAGCTAAACTATCATCGGTACAGGCAATAAATGCCATGTTTGCACCTAATATGCATAAAAATAAAATTGCTTTTTTCATCACTTTGTTGTTAAAAATTTGACATAGAATGTCCTGGAGGCTAAAGCCCCGCTTTACGACAATCCGTAATTGGAATAGGCTTTTGAGGCCTATATTTGGGAAGTGGAAAGCAGTACGACCGCGAGAAGTTAC
This sequence comes from Zunongwangia sp. L-65, assembly GCF_056859415.1. Lineage (NCBI taxonomy): Bacteria > Pseudomonadati > Bacteroidota > Flavobacteriia > Flavobacteriales > Flavobacteriaceae > Zunongwangia > Zunongwangia sp. L-65. The sequence goes on along the minus strand of NZ_JBSXOK010000080.1, from coordinate 55,002 downwards.
TTCCCAGTGACTTTCACAAGCCGTATTGAACTTTCTATAATCGAAAGCTGCGCGGTACCAGGATTGCAAAGCCCGGTTCTCTTTCGATTACAGCACAAAGATGTGATGAGAAGCAGCAAAAAATTGAGACAGATCCAGGACAAAACCAGACAAAACAGGACAAAATTGGGACAGTAAAAAGACAGGTCGATGGGACAAAAATGTCTCAGTTAAAAAGCAATGATTTGAGTCTGATTTTTAGGTTTTTACGAGGAAAATTATAATTTTGAATAACCACTAAAAAAGTATCTTATGGAACAATTTTTACAAGAAATTTTTAAAAAAGCTAAAGAGGAATCTGGAGAAGAAAGTTTAAGAAAGTGGGCCGAACATATTTCGGATTATTTGATGGAAGAAAAAAGGTTTCAAATCTCAGGTAAAACTTTGGAACGCTATTATAATGGAGAAACAACTCCCAACGGAGAGAAGAAAAACCAACTGGCTACTTATCTTGGTTATACATCCTACCAGGATTATTTAATCACCCAACACAAAGAAGATCAGACTGAGGAAGTGGAAAGCCCCATATCCTTAAAAGTGAAAAACAAAAAGAAAGTCCTCACCACTCTATTAGTCATCTTCCCTGTTCTTTTTGGGATTGGTTATTTGGGCTTTTCAACCGGTCGGGAAAAATGTATGGTTTGGATGGAAGACCACTTTGAGGTCTCTACATGTAGTGGAGAACCTTCAGAGGAAGAATGGAATGAATATCGTTTTGAAAACTTTAGAGAAGTAGAAGTAAATCCTGATACAGAATTCTTTGCTCCAAACGGAAAGCCAAAAATATGGTACGATAAAGAAAATAACGTGCTGACCTATTATACAGCACCAGGCATCAATCCGGAAACAGAACAAACAGTAAAACAAATTACCCCATATATCATCCAAACCCACGTGATGAATAAGTAAGGAGAATTAGTAGTTCTATCAAGGTAAAATTTTAAATTTTGAAGAGCTGTAGATTCTATATTGCATACTGAAAACATACTTCTCAATACAACAACTTTTGAACCTTCAACCTTTCAACTTTGAACTTTGAACGCTACCGTCATCTCGACCCTGCGGAGAGATCTTTTTTAATTTAGAAGTTAGAAATTAGACCGCTTTGCTGTTAGAAACTAGCTGATTTGACAATGTGTTCATTTGGCAATTTGAAAATGAATTAATGTGCTGGTTGTAATGTCAGGAAGCAGGAATTGTTTAATTTTTAATTTTGAATTGGCTGAAAGCTGTATGCTGATAAATACCGGTATATTGTATAATGTCTACTGTAATTTGAAAATTTTAAACTTTGAACATTAAAACCTTGAAATTCAAATACTAATCTTCAAAACCGCATATTTTTCGGCCTGATTTTTTCGCACTATCCAAAGTAGTTTTATAAATGGCCGTAGAACAGTTGCTAAGTCCCCTGCAATTCTTATTATAGTGATACTTTTTACTATATTTTCCTTTACAGAGATAAGCCGTAGTTTCTGTCTCTTCAGCACAGGATGACAGTGCACTAAAGGAGGTAATTGCTATAAGTAGGACGCATAACACTGAAAGTTGTAAAATATTTTTCATTGCAAAGTTTTAAAATCTGGCAGATAATAAATTAACTGCCAGATGATTTCATAAATGATTGTGATGCTAATGACATCCATTTTTAGTACATGTGATCTTCTCTGAGGTATTAGACCAGTGATTTGAATGTTCTTTGGTATCCGTCCCACATCCAGTGATCCCTCCTTTTTGACCAATGTGTACAATTCCGGTTGGTGTATGTTTTACCGCCATAATAAAATGATTTTATTTATTATAAAAAGTTACAACAAACAACGAGTACAGCCTTACGGTTTGCCGTAAATGACAAGAGAATAAGCCAAAAAGCTTATCATATAGAGAAGCCTTTTATTACAAAAGATTCCAATCAATCCGGATAGATCTGGACTAGAACTTTTAATACCCTTGGATAACAAGGAATTCCCATTTTTAATATTTAAAAATATTCACTGGTCAGCGAACACGTATCACAGCTAATTATTTATACTAAAGTCAGGAAGTCTTACGAAACTGATGGAAATTTTCGTAATACCTTTCTCCAGGATTTTGATTTTTAGATTATTCAGCCAGCTTTTCATAAAGCACAACGATACAAAAACGTTTTAAAAAATAGTAGTGAAAATTAATATTGAACGAAGCAATTAAAAACAATAGAAACCATCAACTACCTATTCTTAAAGATCTTAAATAATAAAAATAAAAATTAAATAATTTTTATTTTTATTTTTATTAAATCTAAATTAATACATTTGCTCTTAATAAACCGAAAACCTAAGTAAAATGAACACCCTAATCATATTATTGATGCTTGCAGGTGTATTAGTTTGTTACTATTCCTCCCAAAAAGCGATGATTATGGAAAATAATAATTTGGTCGAATGGATTTCCTTAAACCGCAAACTAGCCCGCATTATCGGAGGATCATTCATTTTACTTTCCATAATTATTGCCATAATAAATATGGGCACTGGAAGTGGAATTTTTGGTGGCCTGGTCATCTTAATGAGTATACTAAGCCTGGTCGTATTAACAGCTCCACTTCAGTTTTTTAAATGGCCAGTATTGGTCACTTTACTTTTTATCTCTTTCATCGTGGAATTTTTTATTTTTTAATCATGCCAGCTAATAAAAAACATCTTACAAAATCCCCATTCCATCGTATTTTAAAGATCGTAACCGGTTTTGCAGGAGGTTATGTTATAACCGAGTTATTTTTTATGATCCTGGTTAAATGTATTAATGAACCGGCTGCTCTAGTTAGTCTCCAGTTTGCCGGTTTTATCCTTTGGGCATGCCTGATGATCCTGGCATTTATTCCTAAAAGCGGATTAAAATGTTTAGGAATCTATTTGTTAAGCAGTATTGTTCTACTCAGCGTTTTTATTCTCATCCCATAAAGTTTTTGTATGTCACAACGTTTATATAATATATTCTTCCACACTCATACCATCAGTGGAATCATCATCAGTGCGCTATTGTATGTAATTTTCTTTACCGGTTCTATTGCCTTTTTAAGGGATGAGATCAATGCCTGGCAACGAAATCAACCTATTGAGGAAAATTATTTTAATACTATCGATTTTGACCAGGCTCTGAACAACATGGCCGAAGATCAGGAATTATACGGAAGAGATATCACCTTTTCTCACCGCTATTTTGAACGCCGGGTGACCACAACATTCACAGCATCCAAAGATACCAGCATTGTTGATGAAGTGCTGGGAAGAGGCGGGAATTATTTTTATATGGATATGGATTCCTTTGATAAAAAGGATTACATGGAAAATTACTCGCTGGGCGAGTTCTTTTACCGTCTGCACTTCTTTGCCCAATTAAATTTCTTTGGAAGATCAGGATATTTACTGGCTGGACTAGTAGCTTTCTTTTTCCTTTTCGCCGTCATCACAGGAGTTATCGTCCACTGGAAAAAAATTGTTTCAAGCTTTTATGTCTTTCGCCCAAAAGCCAAATGGAAAACGATATGGACAGATGCCCATGTCGCTCTTGGAATGATCGGTCTTCCCTATCAATTTATGTTTGCTGTCACCGGCTGCTATCTTATTATAGGCTATACGGTTATGCTCCCTCCGGTTCAAGAATATATATTTGAAAATCGACCCGAACATATCGAGGAAATACTGAGTTTGAAAGAACCGGTTAATATAGATTTTCAGGGAGAACGTCTTCAAAACCAGGCATCAATCAACCAGATGGTTAATAATACGCTTGAAAAATGGCCTGACCTAATAATAGATGAGTTAAACATTAGTAATTATGGGGATAAAGGGATGTATGTAAGCGTTACGGGCTCCCCCGGTTTTCACCACTCCCTGGGAAATAAAGCCTATAGAACCTATTTGGCAGACGGATCGGTTATAGCCGAAAAATCAATCGACCAACCCAGCGGTTATGCTGCCGGTGCATTTAATATATTAAGAAGACTGCATTATGGTGATTTTGGGGGATACGGACTCAAACTTATTTATCTTGTTCTGGGCTTTATTACCTGCTTCGTCATTTTATCAGGTGTGCATATCTGGCTTGTTGCACGGAACAAAAAGAATATCTCACCTTACAAACGGAAATTTAATTTTTGGCTGGTACAGGTCTATACTGCCTCCTGTCTGTCCTTATTCCCGGTTACGGCACTCAGTTTTGTTGTTATGAAATTAACCCATCAAATGGGTGGACGGGAAGTACTTTATCCTGTGTTCTTTTATAGTTGGCTTGCCCTGGTGATCTTCTTTCTAGTTCGCAGAAATAATTACTTTACGAATAAAGCCTGTCTTTTAATAGGAGGATTACTAAGCCTACTTGTACCTGTGAGTAACGGGATTATTACCGGAAACTGGTTATGGATCGCGGCAGGCAAAGGTTATCATCAAATTATGGTTGTTGATATTTTTTGGTTACTCACTGCTTTAACAAGTTTTGCGGTTCTTCTAAAAATGAAAAAACGCTCTATTGCTCCCACAACGATTTTAACCTAATTTATTCAATACCTTATTTGATAACCACAGTTTTTTTTAATTAATTATTTATAATTAGTCTTAATAAAAATTAAATGAATAAAAAATATTTTCTTATTATCTTTTTTAACCTTATATCAATATGGTTTATTCCTGTACTTGCTCAACAATATCAGAATGGGGTTTATGGAACCATTACTGATCAAGATGGTAATCCGGTTGCCGGAGCCACTATTTCCCTAGCCGGTACTAAAACTGGAGTAATAAGTGATCTTACTGGAGCCTATCATTTAAAAACAAACCTTACCGGATCGCAAGAAATAAAAGTCAGTTTTATTGGATTTAAAACTTATACCGAAACCATAATTTTGGAAGCTACCAGTAGTTATCAACTTGACATAGCCCTGGAAACGGGCTATAATCTCAGCGAAGTGATGATTATTGGCAAAAATAAAATTCAGGAGATAGAAGCATTGGCTTACAATGTAGATGTCATTGATGCTACTAAATTGAAAAACAGCACGCTGGATGTTGCTCATGCCCTGGACAGAGCTTCGGGAATTCGAATGCGCGAGAGTGGAGGTGTTGGATCAAGAATGAGCCTATCCATGAATGGTTTTCGGGGTAATCAGGTTAAAATTTTTATTGATGGTATTCCTATGGATAATTTCGGAAGTGCTTTTCAACTCAATAATATTCCTATAAACCTTGCTGAGCGTATAGAAATTTATAAAGGTGTAGTGCCTGTTGGTTTAGGAGCCGATGCTTTGGGAGGTGCGATTAATATCATCACCAATACTTATGAGAAAGACCGATTAGATCTTTCTTATTCCTACGGATCATTTAATACACATCGCACCAATGTCGACATGACTAAAGTCTTTAAAAATGATATTATCGTAAACATCAATGCATTTCAAAACTATTCCGATAATGATTATAAAGTCAATGTTGATGTGGCAGATGTGAATACCGGAGCTTATAGCCGTAACCAGGAAGTACGACGATTCCATGACCAGTATCATAATGAGACTTTTATAGGAAGCTTTGGAGTGATCAATAAATCCTACGCAGATCGCCTTCTTTTTGGCATCACTCTGGGGCAGGTATACAACGAAATTCAAACCGCACAACGGCTGGTACGGGTTTTTGGTCAACGCCATTCAAGAAGCAACATTATCATGCCTACTTTAAAGTATCAAAAAAAGGATCTTTTTGTTGACGGTTTCGATGCCTCTATCAATGCTAATTACAATCTGGGAAAAGAACAGGTAATTGATACAGTTAATCGCAGATATGACTGGTATGGTCACCACAAAGAACTGGGTAATGGAAATCCCGGCGGGGAGCAATCCTATACGCATTCGAGATTTCAAAATAATAACGGACTGGTAAATGCTTCATTTAATTATAAAATAGATGAGCATCAAAAGTTATCTCTTAGTAATGTTTTTACCAGTTTCGACAGGAAACAGGAAAACCTGCTTAACCCTGAAGAGAATAATTATAACCCGCCAAGAAAATCATTTAAAAATGTTCTTGGTATTGGCTATCAAATAGAACAAAAAGACTGGAGTACCACCCTATTCGCAAAAAATTATAATCAGGTTAATAACTTCATCCAATCCTATCGAGAATCCGGAAGCAATGATCCTATAGAAATTGAGCGATATAACCAACTTAATAATTTTGGCTGGGGGATTGCTGGGACCTATTTTATTGATGATCGACTTCAATTAAAGGCATCCTACGAGAAGAGTTACCGATTGCCTACAGGTAATGAACTTTTTGGAGATGGGAACATCACCCTGGAAGGAAATACAGATTTAAAACCGGAAAGCAGTCACAATTATAACTTCGGGATTGCCTATTCGTTTATACTTAGCAATGATCATCGCTTACATTTTGATGGCACCTTATTCTATAGAGATGCTAAAGATTTTATACGTCCAAGGTTGAATACCAATCAGGTATTACAAACCATGGAAAATCTTCAGGATGTCACCAATTTAGGAGGTGAATTACAAATCAATTACACCTATAAAAACTTTCTTGCAGGAATGAACCTTACCTACGAGAATTTAAGAAATAATACAAAATATGTAAATGGTACAGAAAGCTTATTGTATCGTGACCGCATTCCCAACATGCCCTATTTCTACGGAAACGGAAATCTTACTTACAATTTCAGCAATATAATGAATACCGGGAACCAATTGAGCCTGGGCTATAATTTGTTGTATGTACATGCTTTCTATCGCTATTGGCCCTCTTATGGAACAGCCAACACGAAGTATGGCATCCCTGAGCAATGGTCGCATGACCTTACCGCAACTTATATGATGGATCATTTTAGTTTCACACTGGAAATTCGAAATATTCTAGACAAAAACCTCTATGATAATTTTAGTTTACAAAAACCTGGTAGAAGCTTTACTGGGAAAATCAGCTATACCTTTTAATCAATTTTAAATCAATATATGACCATGAGACAAGTAAAAAGTTATTTTTTAATCTTCTTATTTTCAACTGCAATTTTTAGTTGTAGCGACGATGATACCCCTATAAATACAGATAAGGATTCTGAAGAAAACCCTGATCAGGGTGCTGGTGAAAATCCAGAAGATCCTTCACAGATAGAATCCAGATATGTGGTAGCTGCAACTCCAAATGCCCTGGAGGGAGTAGCCGACTATCTGTTGGCCTTAGAAAGTCTGAACTCAGGAGAAATCAGCTTAGTAGGTAATGGAGTTGAACAAGACGGAACCTATCGATATTATATTAGAAATAATAATAAGTTTTTTAGCTTATTATACGGGCAAGGAAATCCTGGGGCGGTAACCACCTACCAGTTAAACGCTATGGGGAAACTTGATATGATTTCCGATTTCCAGGCAGAAACGGTGCAATCATTTACAAATGTAGACGAAGAAATTCTAATGACTAAAATTTCCAGAAATTCTGCAGCTCCCTTTGCTTACTGGTATCGTCTTGATACGGAGTCTACACAAATAGTCGATGAAGGCCAAATAAATACAAAAGAAATTCTTGATAATGATGAATTGGCCTTTTTTACCTGGATGACCCAGGTTGGTGACCAGGTATATGCTCCATTTATGAGTGTAAAAGCCTGTTGTAATGATAGTTTCGGCACTGAATATCCAGACCAAGCTTGGATAGCGGTATACTCTTACCCCGAAATGCAATTAGAAACCATTATTGAAGATGATAGAACCAGCTTTATTGGCCGTTATTTTACAAGTGGCTTAGGAGTTGTTGAAAACGGTGACATCTATGCTTTTTCATCTGCGGTAGCCACCACTAACGGAGAAGCAAGTTCAACAAAGCCATCTGCTATTACAAGAATTAAGGCTGGAGAAGAAGTATTTGACCAATCTTATTTCTTTAATCTGGAAGAAGCTTCTAATGGATATTATATGACTGAACAGACCTATGTAGGAAATGGAGTGTTTGTATTGAATATGAGCCCTGTTGCCACTAAAGGAGCATATACAACAGGAAAACGATTGGCCATTGTTAACGTCTATGATAAAAATCTTATCTGGGTGGAAGGAATGCCAGCTGAATCTGATATTACAAATATTACCAGCCAAAATAACTATGTGGAAGATGATATCGTTCATATTGGGGTTACTACGGAAGCAGGAAGTTATATTTATCAGATAGATGCTACCACTGCTATGGCGACCAGGGGCATAGAGGTTAAAGGAGGAACCATTACTGCGATAAGCAAATTAGATATTGAAGAGTAATTGCTTTTTCACCTCTTTAAATTAATCTTAAATATGGAGAATAATTTTCTCCATATTTAAGATTAAACTATTATAATAAGCACTATAGTCTGCAATATGGCATAACTTGTGACAGGTTATTCCAGTACCTGTATGACTACTCTAGTTTTTAATACCTTTCAAAAAAATAAACTCTAATATCTTAATAATTTAAATACTTTTTAATAAGCTTAAAGCGATAATTTATAATTTAGAACTTATACTTTAGTATGGACAAAAAATAGTTATTAATCATGCATGAGTTGCAAGCTGCTGACTTTTATATCCTCACGTTTCTATTATTTATTCTATTTATCATAGGAACGATAGTTGTAGACCTGAATGGATTTACACAAATAATTAAAAAGATCTGGAGGAAATTTTTTAAATCCAGAAATACATCAGAATAAGTTTTTGTTTTTCGAAAACTAAAAAATAATCACGCCTTTTGCTTCCTGTCTTCTCTCCTATCCCATAGTGAAATTATCTGCCCAATAGTATTGACAAACACATTTTGAATATTTCATCTTTAGTATGCTGAAATTTTTTATAAAATTTCAGATCTCAATATCCGTGATATAAACTATAATTCCCCTGAAGGTATCCCCAGAGGAATTAATGTATTACTGCATATAGCTTAGTCTAACTTTATTAAAAAGATATAAGCAAAAACCTGTAGTTTTACTTTTTATAATTTACGGAATATTATTTCTTATTTTTTGAATATCGCTGAAATAATCTCTGTCTTTCTTCAGGGGATAATTTCCAATATTCAATTAGAGGATTTTTTTTCACCTTTTCTTTATATTCTTCGATAAACTTTTGGTTTAAGATATCGTTGTCTTCATACTTTACGCGTAATTCTTCGAGCTTTTTATGAAGTTCTTTTTGAACTTCTGCATATTCAGAATCACCATAAACATTATTCATCTCACTAGGATCTTTCTCCAGATCATACAGTTCCCAAACATCCATATCATAATAAAAATGAATTAATTTGTACTTATCTGTAGTAATTCCATAATGACGTCTTACATCGTGTTCAGAAGGATGCTCGTAATAGTGATAATAATGTGCATCTCTCCAGTCTTCAGGAGTATTCCCTTCTAAAACAGGTACTAAACTTCTTCCTTGCATATCATCAGGAATATTTGTTTCCGCTAAATCCAGAAAAGTTTCGGCAAAATCAAGATTCGAAACCAGCTCGTTATTTTCTGTTCCTGCTTTTATTACTCCAGGCCATTTAACCAATAATGGAGTTCTTAATGATTCTTTATACATCCATCGTTTATCAAACCAGCCATGTTCTCCTAGATAGAATCCTTGATCTGAAGTGTAAATCACAATCGTATTTTCATCTAAACCAGCTTCTTTTAAGTAATCTAAAACATGACCAACACTTTTATCTACGCCGGCTACAGATGCTAAGTAATCTCGCATATAACGCTGATATTTATATCGGGTGAGCTCATCTCCTTTAAGGTTTGCTTTCTTAAACTCTTCATTAATAGGACCATATATTGAATCCCACATTTTTTGCTGAGCTTCGTTAAAACCAGCTTGTGGCTTATCGGTTATTTTAATATCCTGATCCATTTTCATCGCATCAGCGATAGACATATAGTTTAAAGATGCTACTTTTCTATTGCCTGAGTAATCATCAAACAAGGTCTCCGGCTCAGGAATTTCTACACCTTCGTACATCCCTAATTCTTCTGGACCAGGTTGCCAAGGTCTGTGCGGAGATTTATGACCCAAGAACAGCATAAAAGGTTGGTCATCCGATTTTACGGAATCTATCCAGCTAATAGCTTTTTCGGTGATAATATCTGTAGCATAGCCTTCTAATTGGTATTGCCCTTCTTTATTTACAAAAAAGGGATTATAGTAAGAACCTTGCCCGGGTAAAATATCGATATAATCAAAACCTTTGGTTGGGGTTTGCCCTAAATGTAGTTTACCTAAAACCCCAGTTTTATAGCCAGCCTCCTGCAACAACTCTCCAAAAGTTTGTTGAGTAAAGTCAAATTTACTACCTATCGTATTATCCACAAACCCATTTTCGTGACCGTATTTTCCAGTCATTATAGTGGCTCTTGAAGGTCCGCAAATGGAATTTGTGACCAAGGCGTGATTAAACAACATCCCATCATCAGCTATTCTATCGATATTAGGTGTGGGTGCTACTTCTGCCAATCTTCCGCCATATGCACTAATGGCCTGATAAGCGTGATCATCACTAATAATGAAGACAATATTTGGTCTTTTTTTTGTTTCTTTTTGTTGAATTTCCTGCTGACTTTCTTCTTTGTTCTCTTTACAAGAAGCAACCGCTAGAAAAATTGCAATTACATAAAAAACAATTTTTATGAGTTTCATAAATAATTTTATTTAAATGAATAACTTATCTTAATTCTTCAGAGTTTCCATATCTACATCAAGATCAAAAGTGTTATTTACTTTCTCTACGGTAATGTCGTTAGCTAAATTGAAATTTTTAGCAGTTTTAATGTCTAAAGAAGAGCCACCAATTTTTACGGTATAGGTTCCTTTTTCAGCAATCCAGGCACTTTTAGCATCTACAAAAGAAGCTAAATCTTTTGCCTTTAAAGTGAATGTTAACTTCTGAGATTTTCCGGGTTGGAGCAATTTAGTTTTTCCAAAAGCTCGCAATTCTTCTGAAGGTTTATCAAGCATTTTTGAAGGCGCAGAAACATATACCTGAACTACTTCTTTCCCGGCAACATTTCCCGTATTGGTAACTTTTACTGAAACTTTGATCTCATCTTTAAAATTGTTATTGCTGAATGCTATATCTGAATACTCAAACGTGGTATACGACTCACCAAAACCAAATTCATAAGAGGGTTTTACATTAAAAGTATTAAAATAACGATAACCAACATAAATGCCTTCTTTGTAAAATACCTCTTTAGGATCGTTAGCAGGAACTCCTGGGAAGTTAGCTGCAGAAGGCTCGTTGTTATAATCCATTGGAAAAGTCATTGTTAATTTTCCGGAAGGATTTTTAACCCCAGAAATTACATCGGCAACAGAATTTCCTCCTTCTTGCCCAGGTTGCCAAGCTAATAAAACGGCATCAACTTTATCTTTCCAGCTGGCGGTTTCAATAACGCCACCAATATTTAAAATCACAATCACTTTTTTACCTTCAGCATGAAAGGCATCACTAACGGTATTGATCATTTTTATTTCATCCTGACCTAAATAGAAATCATTATTTATTTTTCTATCGTGTTGCTCACCGGCATTTCTACCTATGGTAATTACGGCAACTTCAGAAGATGCTGCTTTTTCTGTTACCATTTCTTTTGCCAGCGGCATCTCTGGAATACGTTGTACAGCGGCCAATAACCCTTCTGCTGCACGACGTTTCATTTCCTTTTCGGTAGCTGCTTTTACAAAAGGAACGTAGGTTTTTTCTAAATCCTGATCGATGCTATACCCGGCATTTTTTAATCCTTCCAGTAACGAAACGGTATAAGCTTCATTTACATCACCACTTCCTGTTCCTCCGGCAATAAAATCATAAGAAGTATTTCCAAAAAGAGCAACGGCACCTGATTTATTGGTATAAGGCAAAGTTTTTTCTTCATTTTTCAACAACACCATTCCTTCAGTAGCGGCATTACGCGTTACTTCAGCGTGTGCTTTTAAGTCTGGATTATCGCTATACTTATAGTTTTCTACCGTTGGCGTTTTTAAAATATAATTTAAAATATGACGCAGGTTTCTATCTATAGCCGCCTCATCTACCTTACCTTCTTTAATAGCTTTTAGTAAAGCCTCTTTTTGGGCTTTTGTTCCTGGCATCAATAAATCGTTACCGGCTTCCATTTGCGCTATAACATCGCTTACATTACCTTTCTCATTAATAGCAGCGAAACCCGAATACCCGCCAAACCAATCGGTCATCACCATTCCTTTATAGCCCCACTCATCTCTTAACACCTTGATTAACAAATCTTCATTAGCGGAAGCATACGTCCCATCAATTTTATTATAAGCAGTCATCACTGTCCACGGATTGGCTTCTTTTATGGCAATTTCGAAACCACGTAAGTAAATTTCCCGCATCGCACGCTCGCTAATATGGGCGTTAACCGATAAACGATTAGTTTCTTGATTATTTGCTGCAAAATGTTTTACGGAAGTACCTACATCGTGTGACTGGATTCCTTTGATATAAGCAGAAGCTATTTTACCGGAAACTAGAGGATCTTCAGAATAATATTCAAAGTTTCTTCCGTTTAATGGATTTCTATGAATGTTTAACGCAGGAGCCAATAATACATCTACACCATACTCTTTTACTTCTTCTCCCATCGCTTTTCCCACTTCTTCAATTAAATCGGTATTCCAAGAAGAGGCTAATGCAGTTCCTACAGGAAATGCAGTGGCATAATAGGTATTAGGATTGTTTTGTCTTTTTGGCTGAATTCTTAGTCCGGCAGGACCATCTGCAAAAACGGTCTTAGGAATCCCTAAACGCTTCACTTCTTCATTTCCTCCGGCTTGCCCTAAAACACGTACGTCAGGCTCTCCCTCTAAAGGGACCAAACCTGCATAACCAGGCATCCCGGGCCCCACTAATAATTCTACCTTTTCTTCCGGCGTCATTGCCTGGATTACTTCGTCTACAGAAGCTTTTCCTAACTGAGGCGCTTTTTGAGCATTTGCCAGCTGTAAAGAGCCTAATACTACAAAAGCTAAAAGCTTTAGTTTGTTCATTTTCATATACTATTATTTATTGAGGTATTTATATTGAGTTAACCAGTCTTCATATCGCTTATACCAAGTATCTACCGGTAAATTTTGAGTTCCCATTCCAAACCCGTGACCGCCTTTGGCATACATATGCAATTCTACCGGATATCCGGCTGCTAGCCATTTATTATAAAGAGCAATACTTTTTGGAGCTAGTTTTAACTGATCGTCGCTGGCGGCGACAATAAATAATGGAATTTCTTTGGGAATATCCTGAGCCATTAAATCGTCGCTAGGTCCTCCATAAAGTGAAGCTGCGAAATTAGGAAGTGTTGCTTTACTTGTACTTCTAAGCACACTTTCTAAAGCTACAGTAGCTCCGGCAGAAAATCCAATCACTCCCACCTTGTTTTTAGCGATATTAAATTGAGCTGCATTATCTCTTACATATTTTAAAGCAGTTTGCATATCTTGCCCAGCCAATTTTTTGATTTTAGCTCTTTTCGCATCAAAATCAGCGCGATCTTTTAAACTTTCCATTAATTCTTTTGCAGGAGAATCTGTTTTAGAATGTACTAAACGATATTTTAACACAAACGCAGTTACCCCTTTAGAAGCTAATTCTTTAGCTAAATCGATACCTTCCCGATTGATTGATAAGGTTTGAAAACCTCCGCCAGGAGCGATTATAATTGCTGTTCCGTTTGGAGTTTCCGGTTTAAAAACCAATAACGAAGGATCGGTCACATTATACACCACTTCAGTTTTAAATAAATCGGAAAATTTTTGTGCTTCTTCCCAATTCCAATCTTCAGAACCGAGCGCTTTTCCGTCGTAAAGTTTGATCACCTCATCTTGGGCAGATAACTGAAAAACAGCCATAAATAATCCCAAGAAAGCTATAATTTTAGTTTTCATTTTTATTGTTTTTTAAATTTTAAAGTTCTTTTATCTTTAATGACGCCATTCCAGTCTAGACCGAAACCGAAATCATATGTATTGCCTTCTGAATCTTGATACGGAATCATATCGAAAGGCACATCTTCTTGTTGCGCTTCTACCGTTTCCATATTGGCTGGCATTTGTAAAGGCAATAATCCTGAAGGTTCTTGTTTTCCCGAAACAATATCCATTACTGCCTGGGTTGAAATCCCAAAGTTGAGAACAATTCCTTCTACCTGAGATTCAAATTCACTAAAAATCATCGGTTTATTTGCTGTTACCGAAACAATAACCGGTTTATCACCCATCAACATTTTGGTATCTTCAATGGTTCTTAAGTCCATTATGTTTGAAGAGGTTGACGATTTTCCTTTGTAGGAACGATTGGTGATTTCTGGATCTATCACAGGATCTCCGGCAGCAATACTTTTTTCTCTGGCGGTTGTTGCGGTATAGGTTTCATATTGAAGAGAAATAGGCACATAACCATTACCGCCTTCTTTACGATCTACTTCACTATAACCGGCTTCTTTAGTTTGTGGATTTCTCACAAAAACCAGTGCAAAATCTGCCTCTTTTGGATTATTTGTGACCTTGTAATACTTTTTGATCAATTCTAAATCTACCGGATAATCAAATGTTGCCGGAGTAGGAATACCCCACCAATCGGTTGAAATCGGCGTATAAATTTTAGGGATGTAAACGGTTTTCTTTTCTTTAATCGGCAATACCTGATCTTTATTTTTTAGCATTACGACAGATTTCACCTGCGCTTCGTAGCCAGCCTGCATAAATTCAGCATTACCAACGATTTCTTTGGTTTCTTGAATATTTAAATATGGATTTTCAAATAATCCGGTTCTAAAGATATTCTTCAGCAAACGTACCGCAGAACGTTCAAAGCGCTTACGCATATAGTCTTCACCAAGTTCTTTAACGCCCATTTGGTAAGCTTCTAAAACCGGACCTTTTTCGTTATTTCCACCAAATTGGTCTACTCCTGATTTTAGTACTTTATAATGACGTTCAGCCACACTAAGTGCTTCCGTTCCCCAAGGTTTTCCGGCAAAAGTTCCCGGAGTTTTTCCTTCATCGGCAGTGATTAGCCAATCGGTACATACCACACCGTCGTAACCGTATTTGTCGCGAAGCAGTTCAGTAATCATATATTTACTAAAACCATTCCCTACATTCTCGTTATAAATATCATCCCGATCAAAACTAATCGTATAATAAGGCATAACGGCAGCTGCTTTTTGAGTACCTCCATCCAATTTAAAAGCACCTTCTGTAAAAGGTTTTAAATGGTCTTTAAAATTATCTCCCGGATAAACTGCAAATTTTCCCATCGCCCAGTGAGCATCACGGCCTCCTTCTTCCGGACCACCACCCGGCCAGTGTTTAACCATTGCATTTACACTTTCATATCCCCAACCACTGTTGATTTCAGTATTTTTACCTGAAGTCTGAAATCCTTCAACATAGGCTTTCCCCATCGCTTTTACTAGTTCTGGCGATTCGCTAAATACATAAGCGATACGGTACCAGCGTGGCTCGGTTCCTAAATCTATTTGCGGTGAAAGTGCGGTAGTAATCCCTAAAGCACGATATTCTTTAGCGGCTATCTCTCCAAATTGTCTTACCAACTCTGGATCAAAGGTCGCTCCCATAGCTAAGCCATCAGGCCATAGGGAGATCGTTCCTCCTGCCCCGGCATTAAATTCTGAAGTAACTGTAGCTGTATTTCGTGGATCTGAACTATTATTGGCGGGAATTCCCAAACCTAAACTTTCTACATAGGCCTGTACATTATTATTCCATTCAGCGGCAACTTCCGGAGATTTAACAGCAGTAAGTAAAACGTGTCGTAAATTATCATCTTTTAAAAATTGCTTTTGCTGATCTGAAATTGCTGAAGCTTTCGCTCCGCTTTTAGAAAAAGGCTTTCCGTTATAGGTTCCTGCACCAAAACCACCTTCGCGGGCAGGAATGGATTGATGTTTACTGTATAGCATTAACCCGGCAATTTGTTCAACAGACATTTTTGAAGCGAGATCTTTAGCCCGCTTTTCTACAGGAAGCCGCCAATCTTCATAAGAATCTAATTTTCCATTCTTATTTAAATCTTTAAAAGATTCTCCGTTGTCTTTAATGATTTTAACTCCAGAATTTTTACTGTAGCCTAAAACGGTTCCTGATTTACTGGTGAGGGTTTTTATATCCTTAGCTTCTTGTGAAAATCCTATTTGGATCCCTAAAGCTAAACTTAGGAATAAACAAGTTTTTGTTTTCATAATGCTGTGATTTATAATGACCCAAAGCATCCAGGTGTGGATGCTTTGGGTGGTATTGATTTTTAAAAATTAAAGCCTACAGAAAGTTGCGCGGTAAACGGACGAATATAAGATGAGGTTAATAATCTTCCGTAATACGGTTCTGGATCTTCAATTAATTCGGCCCCGTTAATGGTTCCTTTGGCACCTACCTGGTTTAAGAAGTTTACTAACGTAAGGCCAAAATTTAAATGATCGTTGAATTTGTAATTTACACCTCCAAAATTCTCCCATCTAGGTGCGAACGTCAGGGCGTTATTTATATTAGCATATTGCTCGCTGAAGTATCTAAAGCTTGCCCAAACTTTCCAGTCTTTATAGGTATAACTTGGATCTAATTCGATTAAAACTTTAGAAATTTCTAATACGGTTTTATCGCTAAAATCATATGTGTTACCAAATGCATTAAATGTAAAGTCTTTATATTTTGGATCCTGTAAGGTTACTAATCCGTGAAAACTGAAACCTTTAAACGGAGTTAACACCACATCTGTAGTCCAGCCTAAGGTTTCAATATCGTAATACGTGGTGGTTTGTTGTTGCTGGGTATCATCCTGAGGGTTTACTAGATTGAAACGCTTTAGATAATTGTTTTTAGTTAAGTAGGTAACCTGCGATACCAAGCTAACCCAATCGCCATTATAAAATATACCGGCAGCACCTAAGGGACTTTTGCTGGTAGTAGTATTTGGACTCAAAGCAGCAGAATATCTTTCTAACCTACCATTTTCCTCGGTATATTGAAAGTTGGCCAATACACCAAATTTATTGGTTAAGTTATAGGAAGCATTGACCTTTCCGGCTATATTGAACCAGTTTTTATTAATAGGTGTTTTTTCTGCATCCTGAATAGTAAAATCGATACCTCTCTGTTGTAAGGAGTATTCTCCGTCAATATGATGATGTCTAAAGAATATTCCGTAATTTAATTTAAATCGGTCGTTTACCTGCCAATCGTCGCTAGCATAAACCGCTAATTTGTTTTCTATACCAGTGTGAAATTCTGCACCTCCATTATATCCGTAAAACCCATATTCATCTGTATTGGGACCGATTAATCGTTGTGGCTGATTTTCTACTGTTTGAAAGAAAAGGGAACGATTAGACAAATAATTATCTATATCATAATATTGCTCCAAAATACCAAGTGTTACATGGTGATCTTCTATTTTTTTATTGATGGAGAATCTTCCCATAATGGCAGTTGTAGATATTTCCGGGCTATTCATTCCTAATTGAGTACCTACAGCTCCTGTATAGGCTTCTCCGGTACTGGCAATAGTATATCCATCCTCCGCATTGGCATTAAGAATACTTAGTGGAATAATATTCAATAAGGAAGCTTTCGCTAAATGTAAACGTGTAGAATATTTAAAATTCCAGCCATTGTCCATAAGGTAATTACCAAAGATGTCTACATTATGAGATGTGTTGGTATTGTCATTACCATCCATTGATGCCCAATAATAATCACCCCCATCAATATCTTTAAAACGTACTTTACCATCTCTTACAATATAGGAATCGCGACCAATTCTAAAATCATCTATTTCGTTGGCTTCGCCATCAGGCCCGTATTCTATAACTGCATAATTGGTAGTGGTGTAAGAATCTGCATATTTATAAGAAATATTAAATTCTCCCTTACCATCTTTAAAACGTTTGGTGATACCCGCTCTAAAAATTTTGGTTTGGTCGGCATAATTGTTATAACCTAAATCATAGGTACTGGGATCGAAGTTTACAAACGCTCCAGCTGTATACGACCAGCCATTATCAGAAATAGGTCCTGAAACATTCAAGTCTCCCTGAAACCATCCAAAATGGCTGCCTGTAAGTTTTCCTTTTACTTGAAATTTTTCAGTACCGGTTTGTGTATACGAATTTACGGCAAAACCTAAATCGCCCATCGTACTGGCTAATTCATCCATTTTTAAAAGTCCGGTTCTTTGAAGACTTACACTTTGCCTCCAGGTTTTGTTAGGTAATTCTGGCCAAAAAAGATAAACTACAGGTAAATCGTTTTCGAGAATGGTAATACCTCCCACACTTCCCGGCAAACCTATGTTTACATCTCTGGGACCAGAGTTACTGGATGCGTTTAGCATTACATTCCTATCACTGCCGTTTTTCTTGCCATCAACTTCGTTGTCTCCTTTCAACTCCTGTTGTAAGGCAACTGAATCCTGTACTTTTAAATTTTGATTTTCCTCTTCCTGTGCAAAAAGTGATGATGAGGCACATAAAGAAAGTCCTGCGAATAATAGGCTTAGCCTTCTTCTTTTAAAATTTTTGTCGATATATTGCTTCATTTTGAAACTTTTATGAATTAATTAAATTTTTTTCCATCGCAAATGAACCTTAGATGGAAAAAAATTACTTTTAGTTTTTTCAGTTTTTATGCATTTAAAGTTGATGCTTCTTCTTTTAGAATTGCTTCTTGGAAATACTGTGCTGCTTTTTTCATCTTTTTGAATTGAGAATAAATTTTTGAAACCTGTTTTTTAAAGTTATATAGCTTGCTTTAATACGTTAGCAAAAAGTCTTACTTATGCTGCATCATTGAATTTTGTCTTTTACTGATCTCAATCATGGCTATTCCCTAAATATTATTTTTGAATACCTTCCATATTCCTCCGTAAGTACCAATAATATTAAACTAATAACCGTCTAACATGTTAAAAACAAAGATTAGGTCTCTTAGACTATGAAGTGATTCAGTTTTGATTCCATAGCCATCTGCTGTTCAATCTTATGTTTACAAATAATCATTAATTAGAGCAACTACCTAAGGGCAACCCCATGTGAGATTTCATTATTCACATTATTATTAAGGTTTTATGTTATACATCTATTGACTCCCTTTCGTTATCAGGCAATAAAGCGGAATAATACTGCGTCATAATCTTGTAATCCTCATGATAACGATTTCGAGCTGACACATCATTGATTCAATATGAAGCAATATTACAGATATTTACTAATGTTTCAAAGTGAAACTTTCTTAAAAAAACCTATAATTTTAAAATTTTATAAATTATGAACTCTATATTTTATCAATATATGGAAATGAGGGAAGTGTAATTCCTTAAATTTATTCGAATCACATTTATGAAGATTCCAAGAACTTTTATCGTAGAGGCTATTGGCAGTTCTATATTAAAATGATGTTGTCAAAATATAACAGGTTTTGATCCTGTTCTTTAGCAAGACCTTATTGAATGATTGCATACGGAAAGCTAAACTGTCCTTCCCCCTCCCGTTCTTTCAATACCATCAAAGATCATGGTACCAAGAGAGAGAAATTAAAAATCTTTTGCAATTGCCAGAAACCCCATCAACTATGGATTTCTAAAAACTAGTCCTTAAATAAGAAATTAGAGTACCAGCTTAGATTTGTAGTTATTTAAAAATTTAAGGCATTCCTTTTTTAATAGAAGTTACTTTAATCTGGCTATCGAATTCTAAAATTTTCTTGATAAAGCTCTCGTTGGTAAGCGGACTTATATAAATTTCATTATAAATATCATATTTGAGGATTAATCCTTTTCTCGCCGTAGCTGGTCGTAATCCTATCCATACAGTTTTACCTTCTACAATTTCGGTAATTTTCTCTAATGGAATTTCTCCCTTTAAAGGCCCTCCTCTATATTTAAAATAATGTGGGGTAAGTTCGTATTCAGTTCCAAAGTTGAACCACAATAAAAGTCCGGCTATTAGTATAAGTAAAATGTCTCCAACAATAAAATTCTGGTTGCGTGTATTTTCAGATAAAAACTGATATACAAAAACACTACATACAATTGCTGTAAAACCAAAAATAACTGCTAGAAAAAAAACATCTTTTCGGCTTCTAAATTTCATAATTCAATAGGGGGATTTGGATTTTTGCTATTGGTCGGATTTTTCTTTTACAAATTTCAACAATAATGGTAAAGCAGGATAAACCATGTTATGCCCGTAACCATCCATTTCGTAAAGTTCTATTTCTTTTTGGCCGGCAACTTTCATCATTCTGTAAAAATAGGCGTTCTCTTCATAGCGACCCAACATTTCTAATTCGCGATCTCCTGTGATTAGTAAAGTTGGTGGCGCATCCTTTCTTACGTAAAATAAGGGTGCCCATTTGTCTACTATAGGCTGCGTACCGGGAATACCTTTTTGATCTCTAATGGTAAAATGAGTAATGGTATGACCGCTAAAAGGTATTAATCCGGCAACATCATTGGCATCTATATCGTATTTTGCCAAATTATCTTTATTCATTACCGCCATTAAAGCCAGATATCCACCAGCAGAATGTCCTGAAATATAAATATTTGAAGTATCTCCATGATACTTTTCGATGTTATTAAATACCCAGGCAATGGCAGCGCTTGCATCATCTATAGTTTCTTCAGCCTTAATTTTTGGCGCCAGGCGATAGCCTACACCTACCACTACAATTTCTTTATTTTTTAACTCCTGCTGAATTTCTTTTCCGCCTCCAGTCAATCCCCCTCCATGAAACCAAACGATTACAGGATATTTTTTTCCTTCATCTTTTGGGAAATGAATATCCAGTTTGGATTGTTGTTTCATATATTCTGAAGTTGGACTCTCGTAATATTGAATATCCTTAACCTCCTGATATTGCTGTGCTAGTAGTTGTAAAGACAACAATAAAAAGAAAACACTTAATCTTAATTTCATTTTTTTGAAAAATTTTACTTACTGATTATTTTTTTATTGACTCATATTTACTCCTAAAAAGGAACCATTTAATCGGACTAATCATTACCCGTGACGAATCTCTTTTATCTTCCATTCCGGATATTGAGAAATAAGTAGTATCCTGAGCGGAATAAAATTGTGATGATAGTTCCTATTTATTTTGGCGGCTTGATAAACCAGTAACTAGGCCAGTTCAAAGATTATTTTTTTCATGATGATGAATTTTGCTAAAACCTTAAACTAATTTAGGTAAAATATGCTTTTATCTGAAATCCTTTGTAAAGAAAGTATTTTATAATGCTAACAAAGCACAAAGCTTATTTTATTTTATTTGATTTTTTTCTGAAAAAAGAGTGATTTTTAAATAGTACAAACGATTAATGATATAAAGACCTGATAACATAGGTAATGAAACCATCGAGAGAAGACATTACAGTAATAATTGAGAAAAACAAAAACCTGATTTTTAAGGTGGTGAATGCTTATTGTTATTATCCAGAAGAACAAGAAGATCTGATCCAGGAAATTATTATTCATCTTTTAAAAAGCTATAAAAGGTTTGACTACGGTGTACAAATAACCACCTGGATATATAAGATAGCATTTAACGTGGTGATTTCTTACAACCGAAAAATAAAGACCAGAGAGAAATACTTTGTTCCTTTAAAAGAGAAATTTGTTCATATTCAGGATGAAAATAAGGTTGAGGACGATGAAAATTTAAAAAAACTAAATCATTTTATTGCACAATTAAAGCCATTACATAAAGCTTTAATGATTATGTATTTAGACCAAAAAAACCATAAAGAAATTGCTATGGTTCTAGGAATTTCAGAAAGTAATGTGGGAACTAAAATAAACCGAATTAAAAAAGAGCTAAAAACGAAATTTAAAAAATAAGTTATGGATATCGATCAATTACGAAATGCGTGGCAACAACAAGAAGAAAAATTAGAGGCTACCAGAGCTTTAAATGTAAAGATTTTAAAAGAACTAAAATTGGAGCACACTAAATCGAAAATAAAACAGCTTCTTTATCTACCAGTTAGCACCTTATTATTTTGTTGTTTTATTATTTGCTATGCCACAATTTTTATAATCTCAAATTTTGGAACATGGTATTTCGTATTTTCAGGCATAGTGATTCTGTTTTTTGCCATTGCCTTTGTATTTTCTTCAGTTCATCAATTGCGTATTATTCTGAGTCTAGATTACCAGCAACCAATCACCATATTGCAACGAGAACTTTCAAAATTAAAACTTTCGGTTATCTATAATTTAAAAATCGCTGCTGCTGTATTACCCTTTAGTCCATTTATAGGAATATTTACTATCAAGGCAATCTTAAATTTCGATGTTACAGAAATAATCTCTTTACGGCAGGTCTTGATATTTGCCGGGATTACTGCGATACTACAACTAATATCTTTGTTTTTTTCAGCTAAACTTAGTGCTAAAAATAAAGACAAAAACTACATGAACTGGTTATTAAAGGCTAATGGTAGCCAAATTAATGAAGCTAAATCATTTTTATCAGAAATTGAAGATTTTAAATAATAATGACATTATATATTATCAAAAGTGACTAACATCCGAATCTGCTAAACTATCCATCTTGATTAAAGTCAACTTGTATAATCACCATTAATAACTGTTTACTTTTTGACTAACTAAGAGTAAATGAAAAACAAGTAGTAAAAAATATCTAAGAGGTTAATTATCAATCTCTAAAATAAAATTACTCCTACCATAAAAGTTTTTAAATTTCACTTTAAATGTTTCCACATAGCAAGAGGAAGAAATATAGCTGATGTAAGATTTACCTAAAAATTGTGCTAACTTTAGCTCATAAAAAACCTTACCTAAAATGGATTTTGGAAAAATTTTTCATTTTTTAATCGACCTGCAAATTAACAATAACAGAAACTGGTTTAATGACAATAAATTGAGGTATGAAGAAGCTAAGGATGAGTTTGTCATGTTCCTGGATGATTTTTTGTCTAAATTAAAGGCTATTGATCCTCAAATTAACGTAGAAGATCCCAACAAGTGCATGTTTAGGATTTATAGGGATGTGCGGTTTTCTAAAAACAAAGCCCCTTATAAAACTAATTTTGGCGCCTATATTGCTAAAGATGGTCGTAAAAGTGGGAATGCCGGATATTATATGCATATAGAACCAGATCGTTGCTTTGTTGGTGGAGGAATTTACAAACCAGATGCCCCAAATTTAAAAGCCATTCGACAGTATATTTTTGATCATACCAAGGATTTTAAAGACATCATTAAAAATGACAAATTCCAGTCTTATTTCCCTGAAATTTATGGCGAAAAACTGAAGCGTGCCCCAAAAGATTTCCCTAAAGATTTTGAGGAAATAGAATTGCTAAAACATAAAAGTTACGCAATGATTCATCCCGTTAAGAACGAATTTTGGGAGCAAAAAGATCTAGAAAGACAATTGATAGAAATCTATAAATGTTTGCTGCCTTTTAATCACTTTCTTAATAAGGCTGTAGAATAAACTATAATTAAAATTAAGCAGCATACATGACCAAATTTAGCGAAGAAAATTAAATGACTTTAAAATATCTTACTTTCAGTATTTCAATTTGTTTTATTTCCTGGATCGTTGGCATGATTATAAATTTTGCTCTAAGTAAAACAGAATTTTACGGAAAATTATCAAATATTAACTGTATAAGGAGTACAAAGGTGAACAAGTTTATTGGTTTAAGTATTTTTAAATGGATTGTAAAAAATACGTTCTTTAAATTTTTTAATCCTAAGCTACAGCTAAAAAATAAAGCAACAGCTAAAGAATTAATTGATTTAAGACAAGAAATGACCTTTGCTGAAATAAGTCATTTTATTGGTTTTTTCTTTGTCATGTTCTTTGCTACACTAAAAGTGCTTCGTGCAGAATTTATCTTCTCTGCATGGATTGTGTTTATGAATGTTTTAATGAACTTATATCCCTCTTTATTACAGCAGGAAAACAAAAGACGTATCGATCATTTTTTACAACGCATTCCGCTAAAAATCATTAAAAAAAGCCTATAAATCCTGATTATTATGACACTAATTTTTAAATCATTTATAAAATGAAACTAGTATTTATCGCATTATTCTGTTTTAGCTTAAATGCTGTTGCCCAAACACAAACTGAATTAAATCAAGAGGCCTACGCAGAATTTGCGGAAGCAGATAAAGAATTAAACAATGTTTATCAAAATATCCTAAGAACATATAAGTCAGATTCCCAGTTTATATCCAAATTAAAAAGTACTCAACGAATTTGGATTGAGTTTAGGAATGCCGAATTAGAAATGAAATTTCCTAAAAAAGATAAATCTTATTATGGCTCTTCTTATCCTATGTGTAAAGCCCTTTATCTAAAAGAACTTACAGAGGAGCGTACCAAAAAACTAAAAGTGTGGCTAAATGGAATTCAGGAAGGTGATGTTTGCCAAGGTTCGGTAAAATCAGTTTGATTTTTCTAACATACAAGCAAAATAAAGGGCTATCAATCCTCTTTCTTTTATTACGATAAGATAATTATACAACTCTGCAAAAAGGAATACATATCTTAAATTTAGAACACTCTTCATCAAAAACGAATCACAAAATAGAATGATTAAATATTCGCCGGTATGAATTCTAATTCACTTAAAGGTTTTGCTGACTCATTTTCTATGACTTTTTTCAGATATTATTGAATAATGTTATAAATATTCTATTTTTTATACGCCAAAAATTAAAATTACATAAATGTTAATTTTTTAAAAAATAAAAAACTTAACTTACTATAATAGAGATAATTAATTATATTTGTTTTGCCCTACTTATGTTATATAAATCATAAATTTTTAATTTACGATTTATATCTTACCTACTTAATATTTCGGATAAAAGGTTTGGACCTAATTTATCTGAGAAATTATGAGCCCCTATAAATTATTAAAAAACTAATTGATAGAACTAATGAATAAGATTAAGCTAAATCTTTTGTTATTATTTTGCTCTTGTTGGTTATTCGTTTTATCCGGTTGTGATAACGAAGAGTACGGAATGTATGAAGTTGATAGAATTGTGGGATCCTGGAAATTAGTTGAAGTTTATAATGACAATGGAGATGGTCGCGGCCAATGGAGCCCCGCTGAAAATGCCTACAGTTATACCTTTAATGAAGATGGTACTTTTAGCTCTACGCGCTTTTCTCAGTGCAACACAGGCAACTACTCGATCCAAAATGATGAGATTTACTTGGATTTTGATTGCAACAATAACAATAGAACGATAGGAATAGCCAGCACCTCATCTACTATTATAGAAGAGGTTGATTATGAAGGCATTAATGTTATTTTCATTCCTGCTTATCCCGCCTGCCATCAAGGTTGTAGATTAAAATTTGAACCTATAAACTAATTTCATATTCGTATAAAGTCTATTTCTGGATTGAAGCCTCAACTAAATAACTACAAAATAAATGCAAGTAGAGAATTAGGCTAAGTTACCTCCTCGCATGCTTATGAGGTAGTTCTTATAGGATTGTATTTAATTACCCCAGGATTCTTATTATCGGATAAATCTGAAGTTCTATTATCACAGGTCTTATCTTAGTTTTGCTTGCTTAGTATCATTGTTTTTGGAGTCCAAACGGGGTTGCAGGTAAATCATCTTTCCATGTCACTCCAAACTTCGCACTAAGATCTGATTATGCGCAGTAACATATTTCATCATTAAAGGATCTACTACACAATTTTTACTTATCATTCCTACACCGTATTCCTCGGTAAATCGCGTAAAATCTATAGGCTTATTGTTTATCCCGTTATAAACAAAATTCATTCCTATATCAGGATTATTTGTATAGATAGTAACACCGGATACAGCATTAGATTTTATTTTACTTTCTAATCGTATCCTTATGATATTTTTTCTTGAAGTTATTTTTGAAGGATAAAGAATATAGCTAACAAACTCTTCAGCATAAAAACCAAACTGATATTTGCCTTTTTTAGGAAGTGTAATTTTAAAGTTTTCCAAAGAGGTAATTTCAATTTCCTCATCCAATTCAGTAATAAAAAATGTTCCGGAAGAGAATGTCACATCAGTTGCATTCTCAAAAACAACCTCAGCTATTATTTCTTTGGTTTCTGCCTCGACGGCAATAGAACATAAAAAGAATAAGGCGAGTAGTATTTTTTTCATGATATCAAACTATTTTGATCGAGGTGAAACTTATACCTTAAATACGAATGCATAAACCGAATGTTGCAATATTGGCTTATCCATATAAAATAGTCAGCTTAGGATATCCTAATTTTGTAAAATAGTATTGGTTAAAAACTATTCCTGAATCCAATTTACAATTTCAGAGTCGTTTGGAAGTACATTAGAATTCTTTACGGCTACTACTCTACCATTTTGATCGATTAAATATTTCTGGAAATTCCATTTCACTTCAGAATCTTTAAATCCGTTTTTAGCTTTCTCGGTTAAAAACTGATACAATGGATGCTTTTCATCTCCCTTAACTTTAATCTTTGCCATCATAGGAAATTCCACTCCATAATTCTGCTGGCAGAATTCAGAGATATCCTCATTGGAGCCTGGCTCTTGATTTCCAAAATCGTTGGAAGGGAAACCTACGATTACAAAATCCTTATACTTATATTGTTCGTAAATATGCTGTAATTCGGCATACTGCGGTGTAAAACCACATTTACTTGCCGTGTTAACGATCATTATCTTTTTACCTTTTAGAGAACTGAAATCGAATGTTTCTCCATTAATATCTTCAACTTTAAATTGATATATCGTTTTATTGTTTTGGGCTATTAGAGTAGTTCCAAAAATTAACGCAAGCACCAAAAGGATTTTTTTCATCATCATAATTTTAAAATCAACATATTAAACAATTTTAAAACAGGCCCAGAGCATCTATTAAAAATTGCTTTTTATTTCGAGGCGTCCTGATCGCTATAGAAACCAGATCAGTAAATCTATTCTCGATTATTGAGTAAAAGTAAGTATTTAATTAATATCTAAAAATTAACAACTTAGAAAGATTCAGTTTAGACAAAAGTAGTATTTTTATCCAAAATTAGACACTAACGTTATTTTTGTCGAAAAAAAATGGAATCAAAAGAAGATTTTGTACGAATGCAGATTATAGAAGCTTCTAAAACCGTATTTAAAAAATACGGTTTTAAGAAAGCGACTATGAATCATATTGCTAAAGCATCAGATAAAGGACGCAGTACTTTATATTATTACTTTCAAAATAAAAATGAGGTTTTTGAAGCTTTTGTTAAAGCTGAATACAATAGAAGAATTGAGAAAACCTTTAATAATATATCAAAAGAATTTAGTATCGAAAAAAACCTTTCTAATTATAGAAATATAAAATTGGATCATTTAATAACACTTTCCAATACCTATACCTACATATTAACCGATCTAAAAGAGAACGCTATTTTTTTATATCAACTTTTAGACGGCATTAGAGCTGAAGAGGTTAGTATCATCGAGAAGTGTATTCAATGGGCCGTAGAAAAACAGGAAATTAAGTCGATTTCCAAAAAGGACATTAATTTTTTGGCTTTCTCCCTGGTGACTGTTACCGATAGTCTTGAAAAAGAAATTTTTCTTTACCAGCGCTTCCCTAAAGATATGTTTGATCAATTAGAATGGATTAACCAACTTATGATAAAAGCACTTCAACATTAATTTATTAATATTTCATTATGCTTAACATTCGTCCCGCATTGTTAGTAATTCTTTCTGTTTTGGCCATTAGCTGTGGCGAAGAAAAGAAATCTGTACCCATCAAGCCAATCGTCGTAAAAACCATTGAAATTGGTAACCAAATGGAATATCAAAATAACCAAAATGTTGGTTTTACCGGCAAAATTATAGCCAATAAAACGGTAAACCTTAGTTTTCAGATCGGCGGAACTATAGAAGTTTTAAACGCTGAAATGGGGGATTTTGTCCAAAAAGGAGCCTTGTTAGCACAGGTTGATGCTACCGCTTATAAAGAAGAATACGAAGCTCGAAAAGCCCAGGCCGATCTTGCCAAAGAAAATTACGAGCGTATCAAGGAAGTATATCAAAAGGGAAGTATTGCCGAGATTAAAATGATCGAAGCACGATCTAATTACAATCAGGCAAATGCAGCGGCAAATGCAACATTCCAAAATGTAAAACACAGTAAATTATATGCGCCGTTTAGCGGATATATTGGCGCGAAAATAATGGAACCCGGAGATTTAGCCAGCCCCGGCAGACCGGTTTTTCAATTACTGGATATAAATAATGTAAAAGCGGCCATCCCAATCCCGGATGGCGAGATTAACCAGTTAAAAAAAGGAGATAGTGCGAAGGTAAAAATCGATGCTTTGGGAGATCATTTTTTCTTCGGAAAAGTTGCTGAAATTTCTATTCAGTCCAATCAGCAAAATCCCGTTTATATCGCCCAAATTCTTTTGGAGAATCCAGAAAGGTCGATCAAACCCGGAATGTCATGTTCGGCTTTTATTGATTTTAAGGAAAGTGATACTTCTGAAACCTCCGATATTATCCTCCCTGTTAACGTAGTTTCTGTGACTGAAAAAAATCAATATTTTGTTTTTGTTGCTGAAAATGGAAAAGCAAAACGGAAACTGGTTACCACCGGAAAACTCTACAGCAATGGTATTGCTATAACTTCTGGTTTGAGTGCTTCAGACCAAGTCATTACTTCAGGTTATCATAAACTAACCGATAATACACCTATCAAAATTGCCCAATAAATCAAAACATAAGTTTAGATTATGAAAAAGCAAAACAATTCTATTATAGAATGGGCAATGCAGAATAAATCATTTCCGCTTGCTTTAGCCTTACTAATGGTAAGTATCGGACTTTTCGGTTTATTCAATATGCCAAGAAACGAGTTTCCTGATTTTACGATTCGGCAGGGATTGATTATTGGGTATTACCCGGGAGCGAACTCAGAAGAAGTAGAACAGGAACTAACCACCAAAGTAGAAGAATACCTTTTCAGTTTTAATGAGGTTGATAAAACCAAAACCTATTCTTATTCACAAGATGGAAAAATGTATATCTATGTTGAAGTTGCCAATCGTATAGATGAAGATGCCACCCAGCAGTTTTGGAACAAACTAAAAAACGGATTATTAGTTTTCCAGCAACAACAACTGCCTCCCGGCGTACGCGGTGTAATCGTTAATAGTGAATTTGGAAATACCGCAGCCATGATTCTGGCGGTACAATCTTCTTCCCGTCCCTACAAGGATTTACAAAATCATGTAGAAGATATTGAAGATAACCTTCGCCAATTAGAAAATGTTGCAAAAATTAGTCATGATGGTGGTTTGACCGAGCAAATAGCGGTGTATACAGATCAAAATAAGCTAGCCACTTATGGTATTAGTCCGGGAATGCTAATGCAAAGTTTACAACAACAGGGCAATATTAATCCCGGGGGGACCTTAGAGGAAAATGAATTTGACCGGCCCATACATATCGATACATTTCTAAAAGATGAGACCGATGTAGCCAACCAGATTGTTAGAACTACTAATGACGGAAGTATTATTCGAATAAAAGATATTGCGGAAGTAAAACGGGAATACGAAGATCCAGATGCTTTTACCACTACTAATGGCACCAAAGCGATGATTATTACTTTGGAAATGGCTAAGGGCAATAATATTGTTCATTTTGGGAAAGAGATCGAGGAACGTCTTAATACGATAAAAAATAATCTGCCTGAAGATATAAAAATCGTAAAAATAGCCGATCAGCCTGACGTCGTACACAGTGCTATTGGTCATTTTATGAAAGAATTTGGCTATGCCTTAATTGGAGTGATTCTCGTGGCTTTATTCCTTTTACCTTTTAGAGTTGCCTCGGTAGCAGCGGCAACGATTCCAATAACTATTGCCTCTACCCTTGCCGTTATGTATATGTTAGGAATGGAATTAAATACGGTTACCCTGGCGGCGCTTATTATTGTGCTGGGGATCGTAGTAGACGATCCTATCGTAATTATAGACAATCACGTAGAAAAATTAGATGAAGGCGAATCGATCTGGAAAGCAGCCTACCATAGTGCTTTAGAACTTTTCCCTTCGGTATTTACGGCTACTTTGGCGATTTCAGCTACATTTTTACCACTAGTATTCTTTTTGAGTGGAACGGCTAAAGACTTTTTAAGTACCTTTCCTTTTACGATTATGATCGCCTTATTTTTATCCCTTGCGATTTCAGTTTTAATCGTTCCTTTTTTCAATACTATTTTTATAAAAAAAGGACTTCATAACGACAAAAAAGAAGAAGAAAATAAAAAATCGATGTTAGATCGATTACAGTCTTTCTTCAATGCATCGCTAAAAAAAGCTATGAAGCATTACCGGCTCAATATTGCAGTAGGTCTCGCTTCGATAATTTTAGGGATCATTTTATTTTCAACTTTAACGCAGGAACTATTCCCCATTATAGATAGAAATCAATTCGCAATCGAGGTCTATCTCGCCGAGGGTAGTAATCTGGATGAAACCTCAAAATTAGTAAGCGAATTTGAAGAGAAAGTTCTGAAAGAGGATGAACGTGTTCTTAATTACACCAGCTTTATAGGTGAAAGTTCTCCTCGTTTTCACATGGTATATGCTCCCAACTTACCAGCTAAAAACTATGCACAAATACTGGTTAACACAGCTTCTGATGATGCTACGGTAGAAGTCTTAAAAGATTATGATACAAATTATGCTGAAATGTTTCCTAATGCTCATTTTAGGATGAAACAACTCAATATGGTGAACAAACCGGCCCCCATTGAAGTTCGTTTATATGGAAATGACATCAGTCAGCTAAGGACTTATGGTGACAGCATCATTAATTTGGCGAGGCAAACCCCAAAAACAATATGGTCCCGAACCAATTTTGGTGAAATGGAAAAAACCATAAATATTGATATTAAGAAAGACGAAGCAGCGCAATTGGGATTAAGCAAAGAAGATATTGCAAATACCGTTGCCATGTATATGGAAGGCTTAAATGCAACTAAAATTTATGATGAAGATTATGGCATTCAGGTAAAAATTAAAGCTAAAAACAATAAAAAGCAAACAGTTGCAGACCTCAACGAACTTTCCATACTTTCCGCAAAAACCAAGACTATGGTTCCGCTTAGACAAGTGGCTAATGTAGAACCTGGTTGGGAAGAACAACAAATTACTCATCGTAATGGGATGCGTTGTTTAACCGTAAGAGTAGATATTGCCACAGGTACCGTGGCCAATGTAATTCTAGAGAAATTAAGACCAAAAATAGATGATCTTAACATTCCTGATTCGATAAGAATAGAATACGGAGGAGAGTTTGAAATGCAACAAGAGAATTTAGTCCCTATGGGAATTTCGTTATCAATAAGTGTCTTGATCATATTCTTAATTCTCATCTGGCATTTTAAATCTGTAAAACATGCTACCTTAAGCTTTATCACCATGCCATTAAGTATTTTAGGTGCTGCCATAGGCTTATTATTAATGCAATATCCTTTTGGATTTACTTCTTTCCTGGGAATTTTAGCATTATGCGGAATTGTAGTAAGAAACGGCATAATTTTAATTGATTTTGCTGATGAACTTAGACTTAATGAAAATTATAGCGTTCGCGATGCGGCAATCGTTGCAGCGCAGCGAAGAATGCGACCTATTTTTTTAACCTCATCGGCAGCAGCGGTGGGTGTGATCCCAATGATTATAAGCAGATCGAGTTTATGGGGACCATTAGGGACCGTAATCGCATTCGGACTCATGATTTCTATGGTACTTACGCTTTATGTATTACCGGCTTTATACTGGATGTTCTTTAGGAATACTGAAGAAAAGAAAACTGAAGATGCTTAAACCTAAAATTGCGAGAAATGAAAACTAATTTTTCAACCTATAAACAGCTTTTATCTTTTATAATCCTCGCTGTTACCTACGCTGGCAATGCTCAGGAAATGAAGATATCCCTTAACGAAGCTAAAGACGCAGCCTTAAAATATAGTCACGATATTAAAAATGGCAGTCTACGCATTGAACAGGCCCATGCGCAACGACAGGAAGCTATTGCTTATTATTTCCCTACAATTGAAGCTTTGGGCGGAGCTATTCATGCCTTCGACAATATTATCGACCCCATTGCCATGCTAGGAATTCCTGAAATCGATAATTTATACCTGGCATCGGCCACGGCATCTGAAGTTGTTTTTGCCGGTGGCAAAGTAAGAAATTCCAATAAACTTGCTGAAATTCAGGTACAAGTCCATAAAATTAGAGCCCAGCAATCTATAGACTCTGTTATTTTAACTACTGCAAATAAGTACTGGCAACTGGTGCAATTACAGGAACAAAAAAAAGTAATAAATGCGGCAAAACTTTATTTAGATGAACTTTTAAAACAACAGCAGGATTTACTGGATGCCGGATTAATCGCAAAAAATCAATTACTTCAGGTTAGAGTAAACCGTAGTAAGGTGCTATTAAATGAAAGTAAACTTTCTAATTTGCGGAAATTGGCTTTACTAGATCTGGCATTATACACTGGCCTGAATTATGACACCAGCGCCGTGGCGATTGACACCTTGCATGAGGTTATCCCGCCGAAATTAAAATACCAGCATACGACCAATGTTACTGAAAACTCAAACTATCGCTTGTTGGACGAAAAAATCCAGGCTTCAAAACTACAAACGAAAATGGCAAAAGCCGAACTATTACCGCAGTTTTCTGTAGGTATAAATGCAGTAAAGTATGGCACATTCGACACAGGTTTAGACTCAAATATCCAACCCATGGCATTTGGACTTGTACGAATTCCAATTTCAGCATGGTGGGGAGCCGAAAAACAAAAAGTAAAACAACAGGAAATTAAGGAAGAAATTGCCGTAAATCAGTTAAAAAAAGCTCAGGATCAAATCACCATTGGTATCATGAAAAGTTGGTATGACTTGCTTGATGCTTACCATCAAATAGAATATGCCAAGGAAAACCTTGCTTATGCAGAAGAAAATTTAGAAGTGCATCGCGATAATTACAATAGTGGTTTAAACAATCTTTCAGACCTACTTGATGCACAGCGCTTACAGCAAGAAGCAAAAACCGAACTGATTAATGCCTTTGCCAAATATCAAAATAGCGAAACAACTTATCTATTTAGTAACAATAAATTAGAAGCCCCTTCATTAGAAGAATTAAAGGAAGATTAAAAGTCATTGAAGTATAACACCTCGTTAACTTGATGAGGTGTTTAAAGGCTAATCTATTTTTGTCTTTATAATGAATAATTCTGTAAAAAACTTTGTTTTTTTTTGCAGGAGTATGGATATTGATTAATCTTTCTATTTATGAACACAAACTTCTGAAATTGTTTTTTTAATCAATATTTATTTAGGCAGAGCTATACAATGGTATAGTATTGAGTCCTCTAGCAAATATTTGGGAGCTTGTAACTAATTATACTAAATCAAACAGCTAGAGGTCATCATTTTATTAAGAATAATGAAAAATCTCTTATTTTATTCTAATTAGGGATGCCTGTAAAATTTTATCGCTATAGCATATAAAAACTCAAATCAACAATGCTTACAAAAGAAACATTTATATTATAAATTCATTTTTATTTCTATTTTTGCCGCGAATGGCGAATAAACTTCACATATCGTATGCATTTACATTTTTTGTGGTATTTGCAATAATTTTCCCTGCGGTACACCAGCTTGGTCATTCTCTGGCGTCCATAGTAACTACCAGTATTGAACATGATAACAGGCTAGTAAACAAAAAAGGATCTACGCACATTCAGGTTGATAATATGGATTGCCAGGTCTGTAATTTTCATTTTCAAAACGCAGATACGCCATCTTATTTTGATTATGAAATTGATTTACCGCAAATAGCAATACACTATATTATTTCCTTTGAAGATAGTGTTAACCTTTACCCCAGCCCCCTATTTTCTTTAAGAGCTCCTCCCGTTTTTTCATAAACGACTCACTTTAACATATTTACTACTATGATATTGGCAAACACCATTTGTCATATTGTAAATGGTATTATCTATAAAAAAGGATCAAGGATCTTTTTATTTCAGCATTACTTAACATTTAGCACCTAAAACATGAACAATTATTTAGCGATGCGCAGCATTGCCATTACCGTCTTATTCTGTATATCTCATATACTCACCGCTCAAAAAAATGATTTTGTATTCAACGATCAAGTATTTAAACCTGGTACCAAAACTCAAATATCAATTCCTGTTCATACTAAAACGGATACTACGATTATTCCAATCACTATTTTCCATGGAAAGAAAAACGGCTCGGTTTTAGGTATCGTAGCCGGCGTTCATGGTCTGGAATATGCACCAATTCTGGCAG
This sequence comes from Zunongwangia sp. L-65, assembly GCF_056859415.1. NCBI lineage: Bacteria > Pseudomonadati > Bacteroidota > Flavobacteriia > Flavobacteriales > Flavobacteriaceae > Zunongwangia > Zunongwangia sp. L-65. The sequence goes on along the minus strand of NZ_JBSXOK010000080.1, from coordinate 20,501 downwards.
CTCAGGAATTTTCTAAAGAAATAGATCCAAACCAACTGGAAGGAACTATTATTCTTGTACATATGGCCAACGTTCCCGCTTTCTTAAAACGCTCACTACGAGTAAACCCCATGGATGATAAAAACTTAAACCGTGTTTTCCCTGGAAGTGAAAGTGGCACTATTACTGAAAGGATTGCGTGGACATTTACAAGTAAAATTATTCCCAAATGTGATTATTATATAGATGTACATGCCGGCGATGCCAATAATGATTTGCGCCCTTACGCCGGATATTACAATTATTTTGACCAACCAGATATTTCAGAAAAAGCCAAAGAAATAGCGATTGCGATGGGTTTTCCATTCGTTATACAGTTTGGTAATGAACAATCAGTAAAAGATAAATCTGTCTATACTTCACGGGAAGCTTTTATGCAGGGAATACCGGCTATTGATATTGAATGCGGCAGAATGGGTATTGTCGAAGAAAAATTTGTTCAGCGAATAAAAATAGCGCTAAAGAATGTTCTTTTTCATTTAGATTTTCTAAAAGGCACTCCCCAACAGACGTTGAATGATCCTTATATAGTAGCACAAAGAACCACTGTAGAAAGTGAACATACCGGTTTCTTTTACAGTGATTTCACAAGCGGGGATTATGTAAAAAAAGGCCTTAAACTGGGCTATATCACCGATTTATTTGGAAATTATATTAGTGATGTTTTTTCTCCTGTAGACGGAGTTATTCTTTATAAAATATTCAATCCTCCGGTAGAAAAAGGGACTGGCTTATTCAACATAGGTCACATCAACTAATTCGCCAAAACCTGAGCTTATATAATCAATAAGAAGATTCCAATAAAAAACTGCCTTTAAAAGGGCAGTTTTTTATTGGAATTCTGTTTACATTAATCATAATCCTAAAGAGGATAAGCCCATATTTTCTATTACAACACAAAATTCAAATGAATACCTAACCTCATCTTAGCTTCCACAGCACCTCCATTTAAATCTTGTGATACTGGGAGCATCAGGTTTACACCTCCAGAAATCTTTCCGTAAGTAGATTCTACTCCTATTCGGCTAAACAAAACACTTCCTTTCGTATCCTTAACAGCCAAACCATAACTTTCGTTCTCTCCAAAAATTTCTCCTGAAAGCCCTAAAACCGGACTAATAGAAACTGGGGTAAAAGTTTTTGCATTCATGGTATTAAATGTTCTAAATAAATTTAATCCATAATTAAATTGATTTCCAAAATGATATTCTTGTTCATTCTCGGTTTTAATGGTGTAATTGGCCAAAAGACCTACTCCCCAGTTTTGATGACTTACCGAATAATTTGAAGCTAATAACACATCCCAGCTTCCCGTTCCTACCTGAAAACTTGGGTTTACACTGCCCTCATTATTGGCACGATCGTATTCTCCTGTAGGAAGCTTCAAACCTACTCCCACTTCCAGGTTATGTTTAAAATTGCTTTGCTGCTCTGGTAAAAATCCATCGAGTTTTGGTGAAATTAGCTGGTAAAATCCAAGAATACTAATATCGCCTAAACCGTTAATGCGTTGGGAACTACCATCTATAAATTGCCGATTATGAAAATGGTACGGCACAATAACATTCAGTTTAATTTTTTGACTTATCGGAATTCTTGCCCAGGCCTGCATCGTATTAAAATTCTCATCAATCCAGGGAGAGTTATTATAAATCCCATCACGTGATTGATATTGCTGTGTGATATAACGCAGTCCTATAAAATCACCATTACCAATAGTACCATAGCCCATACTACCGCCGCTACTTCCACACCCACAAACATCACAATCCTCAAATTCTTCAAATTCGGACAGTCCGATATTCGCTGTATGGTTTTCATTTACATTGGAACCAGTAGTGGGTTTAAAATTAAAATTCGAAAAAACAGTGGTAGAATCTGTTAAGCTTTCGGCGTGTAAAAAAATACTGCCAAAAACACCAAATATCAATACCATTATATATCTAATATTCTGCAAATCGTTCATCATTTAAAAAAGTTTCATCGGTTAGGGTGCTTAAAAAGGCAATTAAAGCCTGCTTTTCTTCCTCGCTTAAATCGATACCTAACCTGTTATTTTGTCTTAAAATAGGATCTAAGGTTTCTGAATCCTGTACACCAGTATCGTAAAAATTAAGTACCGATGCTAAACTACCAAAACGCCCATCATGCATATAAGGGGCGGTAATCGCCACATTTCTTAAACTAGGTACTTTAAACTTATAATTATCGGCTGTGCTGCCGGTTACTTCGGCCCGACCAATATCATTAATACCGGGATAAGGCGGCAATCCGTTATTTCTAAAAGCATCATCGGTAAATAAATCACTGGTATGACAGGAAGCACATTTTTGCTGAAATAATTCATAACCATATTCTTCAGTTTCAGTAAATTCACCACCTTCTTCTCCCCTTACATATTTATCATAGGTTGAGTTTGAAGAGACCATCATCACCATAAACTGTGATAAAGCTTTAAAGAAATATTCGTTGTTTACCTCACCCTCATCAAAAGCTTCTGCAAATAATTTTTGATATTCGTCATCTTCGCGCAGTTTGGAAACCACGTTGGATACGGTTTCTCCCATTTCTACTTCATTGGTTATGGGGATAATAGGAAATAAATCCAGGTGCGAAGTTGCTCCATCCCAGGCAAACTCTTTTTGGAATGCCATATTTTGAACTGCCGGTGCATTACGTGTACCTTCTAAATCATCGATTCCATGACTAAACTGATGCCCGTGATGCGTAAACGCAAAGCGCTGCTCGTGACAAAATCCGCAAGAGATAAATCCGTTTGAAGATAGACGGCCATCATAGAACAGTTTTTTACCCAACTCAAATCCTTTTTCGGTTGGTGGATTGGCACTAAGATCATACTGAATCTGTGGGAAATTTGAAGGTATATTGACATCCAGTTCCCTATTGATCGAGATATATTCGGCTTCATCATCACTACAGGAATAGAGGCCTAAAATCAACAGAATCAGCATAAGGATTTTCTTATGATCATTTATCATTTCTGAAAATTTTTACGGTAAACTGAAGCACCTTGAAAAAAAAGATGCTCCATCTACCAATATTAATCCTTAATTAATGCTGAATATTTTCACCATTATGTACATGATCTACGCGAAACATTCCGTTTATGTTTTCTGAAATTTGCGGACTTTTTACCTCATCGATCATTACTACTGCTGCTTCAGAAAGTTTGATTTTATGCTGCCCATCCAGTACCTTGTTGGCATCGACGGCCATATGCACAACCGGACTCAAATTTTCGCTTACCAGAGCATCGCTTGGCATTTGCAGAGTTACTTCCCGGTAATTATCCAGGCTACTGCCGTGACTTCCCATATGGATTTGGAAAATGGTAGGCTCAGTTACGGTTTCAGATGTAAAAGTTCCTTCAAAATTTAGGAATTTATACCCGGCCTGCCATGACCACATCATTTCATTTTCTTCAGCTACCTGAAGAAAATCTCCCTGTCCTTCAGCGCCCTGCTGATATTTTTCCTGGTCTACCCCTACGCCAAACTTAAGGGCCACATATTCTCCTGCCGGGATATCTTTTAAAACCACCTCGGTAAGTTCATTTTCTTCACTCACCACAAAATAACTATCATCCTTAGGATACGTAAATTCATTTCCCTCAGCATCGATCAGTACAAAATTACTTACGATATAATTAAAGCGGTTAATCTTTAAAGTCTCTCCGTTAGCATTGGTATAACTGGTAGCTCCCAGAAGTAAGGCATCCCCGTTTACGCCAGCGTCAAACTCAATACGCACATCATTTTCCCCACCCAGGTTACTCACCGCATCATCATCTGAAGAGCATGCCGTTAGAGAAACGGCAACAACTAATACGAAGATTTTTATATAATTAAAATTCATTTTGTTTAAAATTTGGATTGCTTTTTATTACATTTTTTAAATACTACGCTGCTATGTTTTTATTCCCGAAGAATTGATCTCCGTTAAAATTTGGACATAGCTATGGCTATCAGTCTAAAAGCCGATCTTAGCCTGTCTTTAAATAAATTTTAAGCAATAGGAGGTTTTACCATTCTCGTATAAAAGAGAAAAGTATAATTCGCCAAATAAGAAAACTCGTGTTTATCGCTATTTTCGAGAATCAAAGCTTGTCCATCAAAGTTTAGCTGATCAAGTTCGAAATATAACAAAGGCAGCTCGTATCTATTGGCTAATATTCCACGTTTTTCTTCGTGTTCTTTATCAGCCTGCTTAGCCAGAGACCGCATTAGATAACATTTACCATTACAGGCAAGATCTGGACGGTCTTTATTAATACACAATTCGGTCACTATATAATCATAATTGAAAACATAGTCGAAAATGGGCATTATAGGTTTAAGCAGGATAAAAAAGGCTACGAAAAAGCCTAAATATCGCATATACCTAATAAGATTTATTTAGTAAGTGCGCGCGCGTTTTCTATACTGGAATTTACGGCTTGCTGCATTGCTTTTACATCGCTAAGTTCTTCTTCTAAAGCATCGATTTGTTCTTGAAGCTCTTCGTTGTTCATTTTTTGAACCCTGGCTTTATTTTTCACAAATTCGTCGCTAAAGCTATGCATCCAATCCATCATTAGCTTATCGGCTTCCTGTAGTTTTTGCTCGGCTTTTAGGTATTTCTCCGCCGTGCTACTAGTATCTGCCATTATTTTTAATTCCTTTGATAATTTTGAAATATCACCCATTTTAGGCATTACTTTATCATGAATATCCAGCACTTGATGAAATAAGTCCTCATATTTTTCTTTTTTTGCTGAAGTATCTTCGGCGCAGGAAATAGCCATTAAAGCTAAACTGAATACTAAGGCTAATCTATAGATTAGTTTTATTGAAATGTTCATCTAAATCTTTTAAGTTTTAAAATATATGATTAGTCACCACTCTTTTTAATTTTTGAGCAGACTAAAATTGATCCTTAAAATCTCGAAAATCGAGTAGCATTTAAATGATTGGAGGATGGAAAAAATCCTGAAGCGAATAGAACTGATAAAATTGAGGTTTCGCACTGAAGTTATGCGCGATCACTTCGGTATCCATACTGGTATTTAGTACCAGCTGTTTTTCGGCATAAAATAAAGGAATTTCTACTTTTTTTGCTAAAGTTTCCTTTTTTTGTTGTGACTCTTGTTCTGAAGCCTCGGCTAACGCCTGCATCAAATAACACTTCCCATTACAGGCCAATTCAGGGCGATCTTTATTTTCACAAAGTTCTTTGCTGATGTAATCGTAATTCAGGACATATTCCACCACCGGAAATGCGGGCTGAAAAACAATCAAAAAGGCGAATATGGGAAACAAAAATTTCACGCTGCAAATATATAAAATCCTACATGCTTTTTTGGGAAATGTAAGAAATTTGATCAAAATTAATATCTTAAAAAAACAACTGCCAAAACAGACTCCTGATTCTTTTTTGTAATCCATACCTGTTTCATAGAACTTATTTATTTTTTCAATATTTTGGCATCTTTAATATGATAGATCCAATCTTCGGGATTCGTATCATTATATGAAAATATCCCCACCAGGCTTATATATTGATCTGTTTTTAAACTAGGGGTATCATTTTTAAACTGAATTCCCATAACAGATTCCGGTCCCGCCATTCCGCAGAAAAAGCAGGCCGACATCACATTACTGCTTAAAGCGTATGAATTTTCATCCATGGGAACGACATATCCTGAAATTTCTATATAATGATTTTTTAAATTTTTTAATTGAAAATTGATGATAGGGTTTAAAACACCACCGGGATAGTCTTCTGTTTTCTCTTCCACATAATCGATATTAGCCAATAATTGCCAGCCCAGCTTTACAGTATCTTTGGATATCTTAGGTGATCTTTTTTCTGTTTCAGAAATATCATCAATTGCTCTTGAAGTATCCACTATGGCTTTATATCCAACTGTATTCCCCTTATTTGGAGTAAAAAATATATATTCTACTATAAATAAAACACTTACGATCAATACTAACAGTGCCCATTTCGTTTTACTCATAGGACAAAATTTTAGGAATATTAAGTTTATATGCTTTTACTGCTGGAATTAAAGCTGCTAATACCCCCAAAATAAGGCAAGCACTCAACAAGTAAACCTCTTTAGCTAAAACAACTGACATCGGGTCTATACTTAAATGAAACTCATTATCGGTATAATGACCAAAAAACAGGATTACGAATCGTGCTAACAAGCTTCCTACTATATAACCTGACAGACATAAAAACAGACTTTCCTGCACCACCAACCAAAACAACTGAAATTTATTACCGCCACTCACCCGCATCAACGCAAACTCTTTTTTACGGTTATTTAAACGAGTATATAATGAGATAAAAATGCTTAAAGCGGCAAGAATCATGATCCCATACGCCAGATAACTAAGCATGGCTATTCCAAGACCCATTAATGAAAATAGTCGGTTTATTTCTATAGCGGGGGAAGCCACCTGCATATTAGTAGCATTAGCGACCAATCTTGGCCAGGTAACCAATCCCATTTTATTTTTTAATTTTAGAAGTACCGCTGTGATCTGTTTATCTTCCTCTTCTTCGTGAGCCTTATGTTCACTATGCTGTCCTTCTATTGTATCCTCTTCAATCTGCTTATGATCGTGCCCCTTACGATCAGCATCGTGATGGTGCATCTCCCAAACACTATCGATATTACATAAAATCAGGTAATCCAACACCTTTCCGGTAGGATTAGCTATCCCCACAATGGTATAAGGATGTTCATCGTGAACATGACCTTCGGCATTTTGTCCGTGAGCACCATAAAATTGATCTCCAATCCTCAGGTTCAATTGCTCTGCCAGGTTCTTCCCTATTACGACTTCAAAATTGGCATTAAAAAAGCGTCCGCTTTCTAAATCATTTCCATAATGCTTCATATAGTCTTTGGTAGTACCTACAATTCTGTTTCCCTGATAGTTATCGCCGTAAGCTAAGGGAACAGCATGTTGTACAAAAGGATGCTCCATCCATTGCTGAGCTTCTTTATAAGCAATATTCCCGGTAGGTGCATCAATTTGATAAACTGCAGATAAAATAAGTTGTAAAGGACTTCCTTTAGCACCAAGCACTAAATCGATATTATTTAAATTCGCAGTATAGCTATTTTCAAATTTTTCCTGAACGATAATAAGTAATGATATCATCGCTACAGAAAATGAAAGCAACATCATACTTAATGCTGTGCTTAGTGGGTTATGCCAAATATTTTTCCAGGCTAGTTTACTGATCATATTATAATTTAATTTGGCTACTAAAAAATTGTTTCAAGCGCTGGTCGTGGGTAACCACCACCAGAGAAGTATTAAAGCTTAGTGTATAATCCAACAATAGCTTTGCAACCTTATCTGTATTTATATCATCTAAACTGGCCGTGGGTTCATCGGCTAGTAGAAGTGCCGGTTGATGCACTAAAGCCCTTGCGATACTAACACGCTGGCGTTGACCGGTACTAAGTTTTTCGGGAGATCTATGTGCGATATCGTCTATTCCCAAATAGGATAAAAAATACATAATTTCATCTTTTCGTATTTTCTTCTTATTCGCTAACCAACCGGACAATTGAACATTTTCAAAAACACTTAAACTCTGAATAAATGACGTATTTTGAAAAACAATCCCCATTTGCGTTCCCCGCAAATGATCACGTTCATTTTCCGATAATGACGGAATAGAGATATTGTTAAAAGTCATTTCCCCATGTGATGGTTTCAGTAAACCACTTAATAAGTATAACAATGTAGATTTTCCTTTACCCGACGCACCAGTTATTAATAAAGATCCTCCCGACTTAAGATTGATATCCGGGAAATACTGTTCCTCTTGCTTTGGATATTTGAACGATACATTTTTGGTTATCAACATGATCTATCTTTTGACAATTTTAAAAGCATTCATTTTATGATGAAATGCATTGATTAAATGACCAATTATCAAACCTAAAGAACCCAAATGTATAAGCTGGCTATGATAGTTTCGAAAAAATGACAGCAAGGCACTTACCAGAATGATCGATATAGATAACCATAACACAAACTCTAAGCTTTTTGAATCTAGGTTTTTGGAAATCTTTAAGACGATTACAAAACCGATAATCGCAAAGGCAAGATCTATCCAGTGATTATGCTGCCATTGGATAGGAATTATGGTAAGAATTGGCAACGCTAAACAATGTATGGAACATAAAGTAGCTGCCGAGACCCCAAAATAATCGAACATAGACTTTTTCATCACTCTGATTTTTTTCTGACAAAACTAGCATATTTTATTAAAGCAACAAAGTTGCATTAATAAAATATTTAACTACATTTGAAATATAATATCATCTTATTTTATATAAGTTAAATTATTTTTTAGATTTGTCTAAAATTTAAATTCACAAACACTAAAAATTATATATAATGAAACTACTTCAACTCTTACTCCTTATCTTCCCCCTTGTGCTTTCCTCCCAATCCAAAGTCGAAATAAATGGTAAGATTTTGAGTGAGGAAGGGCATGCCGTCCCCTTTGCAAATATTTCTGTCATTGGGGAACAAACAGGGGCGTCTGCAGATCGTGATGGTTTATTTCAGATTTCATTATCAACAGGAGCGCATACCTTAAAAATTCAAGCCATAGGTTATAAGACAAAAACTTTACAAATTGACTCCCGTAATCAAGAAGATCGCTCGCTGCAAATTAGCCTTGCAGAGGATCAATTAGGTTTAGACCAGGTAGTTATTAGTGCTACACGAAATCGTGTAAATCTGAAAAAGGCTCCCGTTGTTGTAAATGTACTTAGCCCTAAACTTTTCAACGCCACTCAATCTATATCTGTTGCGGAGAGTTTAAATTTCCAACCCGGAGTGCGTGTAGAAACCAATTGCCAAAATTGTGGATTCACGCAGGTTCGTCTTAATGGTCTGGACGGTAGTTATACTCAGGTTCTTATCAATAGCAGGGCCGTTTTTTCAGCCCTTAATAGTGTTTATGGACTCGAACAAATCCCTACTTCAATTTTAGATCGTATCGAAGTGGTTCGAAGTGGTGGTTCTGCTTTATATGGCTCTAATGCCATTGCCGGAACAATAAATATTATTACCAAAGATCCCGTTCTAAATTCATGGCAGATTGGTTCTAATCTTGGTTTTATTGATGGAAAAACACCAGACCGTAGTTTAAATCTAAATGCATCTGTAGTGAGTGAAGATTTAAATAGCGGGATAACGGTTTTTGGGATGAAAAGAGATCGTGACAGTTACGACGCTAATGGTGATGGATTTACAGAACTTACAGAACTCACCAATACCAGCCTGGGTGCCAAAGCATTTTTAAAACCTAATGAAAAAAGTAAAATAACTTTAGATTTAACAGCTTTAGAGGAATATCGTCGTGGTGGCGACCGGCTAAAATTAGCTCCACATCTTACTGATATTACAGAAGAACTGGATCACAATACTGTAATTGGTGGAATCACCTACGATATACGCAATGAAGACCAAAGCAATCAATTTTCGGTTTATTCCTCTGGGCAGCATACCGATCGTAAAAGCTTTTATGGAGGTCTTGGAGGAGGTCGTACTCGCCAGGATTCTATTAGCGCCGCAAACGCTTATGGAAATACAAATGATGTCGCTTTATTAGTAGGTGGACAATTTACCCGTAATTTTAAAAGTAATCATGATATTTTAACGGTGGGAACCGAATATAATCTAAGTAATACTGAAGATGATATCCCGGGTTATAATAGATATATTGATCAACAAGTAAATGCAATTGGTGCTTTTGCCCAGTACGAATGGAAACCTTCTGAAACGTTTACCGCATTAATTGGTGGACGTATAGATCATGTAAACATCGATGGTAGCTATACCGTCCAGGACATTAATCGAAGGGTTGCAATTGATCAAACGGTGATCAGTCCTCGTTTAACGCTAAGATATCAACCAGCTGAAGCATGGCAGTTTAGAGGAGGATATGCCCGTGGATTTAGAGCTCCGCAGGCATTTAATGAAGATTTGCACGTATCCTCAGTTGGTGGTGAACCCCAATTTGTAATTCTATCCAATGATTTGGAAACAGAATATTCTAATGCCTATACAGCGTCTGTAAACTATTCGAAAAATTTCAATAAACTGCAAACAAATTTCTTACTGGAAGGTTTTTACACCGATTTACAAAACCCTTTTACTACAGTGAGTACAGGCGCCAGTTTATCCAATGGTTCTATTCTGGAAGAAGTAAGAAATGGTAGCGGAGTTTACGTTAGCGGTGCTAATATCGAAATAGGTGTTTCGCCATCTTCGAAATTAAGTTTTCAACTGGGAGGAACTATCCAAAATTCAAAATATAAAGAAGATCAGATTTTATTTGAAGCCGATGGGAGCATTCCCGGGGAAACTGATATTATTATTTCTGAATTTGTTAGAAACCCCAATCTTTATGGTTACTTAAACAGTAATATATCAATTTTCGAAGAAACAAGTATGGATATCACCGGAACATACACCGGATCAATGACCGTTCCTTTGGTGATTAGTGATTCTGGATTTTTACAACTAAATGAAAGTGATCCCTTTTATGACATCAATCTAAAATTAAGTCAGCATATTGATATTACAGATAATTTCCAAATGAATCTATATGCTGGGATACAGAATATTTTTAATGCCTATCAAGATGATTTTGATACCGGTGCAACGAGAGATTCAGATTATATCTATGGGCCCGCACAACCCCGAACTTTTTTCTTTGGAATCAGGTTTGGCAACCTACATAATCTTTAACCTGAAATAAAGCTAGCATATAATTAGCTTCCTGATACCGTATGAAAAAACTTTATATGTTACTAATCAGACTAGTTGAACGTATTTCAAAAATGATAAACAAAGAATTAAATAACCTAAAAGTGATTCAATATTTAAATAAGGTTCTACCCAATACTCACTATTTTTAACCTTAAAGTTGATAAGTTTTAGGCTTACTAATGTCGAAATAACCAATGCTGAACCCGGCCAGGATGTACACTAAAAACTAATTCGCCTCATAAATAATTACTATTTTAGAAAGTATTTCTTTGTATGCTACCCGAAAGCTTCATACCGGCTTTTATATTTAATCCTAGCAAGGTCAGATTAATAGCTCCAAAAAGTATTTCGATGATTTGTACGCACAAAAATGTACCATCGATGTTATTATTAATGGCTCTAAAATATAGGTAAACTGCTAATGAAATGAGTATAATACCGTTAAAGGTAACAAATTTCATTCGTTTCAATTTTGTTGTAATAATTGGACTTTTTGACTTTCCAGCAAGTTTTTTGCCTGTTATTGCCAACATTGGCATTGCGAATACTAGAACAGGTAAACAATACAATATTCCTTTTTTTACGTGCTTGATAAATTCTTCATTTCCCACAATTTCGGCAATAATAGAAAAGCTGAAAAAACAACCAATGGTTAATACGGCAATGGAAGTGGCGATGATATGAGCTGTTAGAATAGTTTTGCGTTTCATTGTCTTAGTTGTATTAAAGTTTATGAAGACAAAGCTCGCTTAATCAAAAAGCCTAAAATTGTAAGAATCGGAAATTGGGCAAGTTTTCTTTAATTGCTCTTGGATGAGTTCCGGTGATGTTCTTAACCGTATTGCTAAAATGTGCCTGGTCAGCAAAATTTTGTGAATAGGAAACCGAAGTCAGCGAGTTGGACGAATGTTTCATTTGATAGATGGACTGCCTTAGCTTCAGTAACATCATGTATTCTTTAGGGGAACATCCCACAGATTTATAAAAATGGTTTCTTAAAGTTCTAGTTGAGGTACCTGTATTTTCAGATAATTTCGAAATAGAAATATTTCCTTCCTCTTCTTCTATCAAATCAAGTGCTTTAATAACAATACTCAAATCCTTTGTTAATACTGAGCTTAAAAAAATATGTTCTATCACTGCAAACATTTCTTTCGGGTTAGAACAGCGATCAATTTTTTTCTTAAATCGCTCTGCTTCCGTTTTAAATAAATCTTCTGTTTTTATGATCCAGGGCTTCTTGGAAATATCATCATTTGTTAGCAGTCCCAATCCATAGGGTTTTAGGTGTGCCCCGATAATTTTCACTTTATCGGTAAGTGGTTTTACTGAAATTTGGTTAGTGGAAATTCTTGAAATAATCATTTCAGCACTATAATTTTCATTAAGGGAATGATTGGTGACCAAAAACGGATGTTCAAAAAAATATCCAAACGTAATTCTAGGAAAAGGGAAGACAAACTCTTCATTAAATTTGAGTTTGTCGACAGGAATTTCAATAAAAAAATAATAATCAATCCATTGTTGAAGGCCATCATTAAACGGCTTTTGTATTATAAAATCATTCTCCAATTTTTTTTGAATTTTTATATGCGAACAATTGGTGGTAGCCTAAATGCTACTTTTAACTCCGAATATTCTGGGACACAGTATCCATAATAAGGCAAATGCATCAACCCCTATTTTTAGTGACACTTATTTTTATTCATCTTTATTTCGCGCAATCAAATTCCCCATATTCTTATTGAATTTGGGCAAATTAGTACTCAAAACAGAAAAGAATGCCGTGTCTGCATTTTCTACTGCGGTCAATGCTATTTGTAGCACTTTTGCACCATCAGTCGTTAATTTAATTACTTTGGCTCTGGTGTCGGTAGGATGCTCTTGTCTACTAATAAATTTCTTTTTTTCCAACGTTCTCAAAACTTTGGACACCATCATTCTATCGGTATTACTTTGGTTGGCAATCTCAACTTGTGTGACAACATTATTCTTTTTTGAAAGCCAACCCAATGCAGCTAACAACACAAACTGTGTTTGTGTTAAGTTTAAAGGGTCTAAAACCTTTTTTAGCTTACGTTGCCATAACATAGTTACTTGACCAAGCAAATAACCTGGACTATCATTTGGACTTTTAAACTGAAAATCAATTTCTTTAGACATCTTATTGAAGCATTTGAGATGAGATTAAATCAAAATCGTGTTTATTGATTTCAAGAATTCCCAAACGGAACGGATATCCCCATCTCTTTTTGTTTTGGATAAATTGTAAATCGTCAATTAAGGGAAGGATAGAAGTGTCTTTACATTGCAAAAATTCAATGTTTCTTCTTGAAGGACAAAAATCCTCCGAAACTTGCTGTTGATATATTTCATCATCTGAGACTTTTCCCAATGCTGTAAATTCCTGGCATTTTTCGGGCTTACCAAAAGTTTGTTTACTTGAGTAATAAATTACAAGATCTCCTTTTTTCATTCTTTTTAATGGCGTAACTTTTCCGTGACAAGCCTGTGCTATTCCTTGTCCAACTCCATTTTCAACGTGGTCTTTTGAAGCTACGATTATCCAATATTTAACTCCCCTTTCCTTCATTTTGGATCTAAAAAAGTAGGTTTATAACCATCAAGATCTTTTACGTGAAAAGCTCTGCCAAATGGAGTTTCAAATATTGGATCCACAGTAGTTATTCCATTGGCAATGAATTTCTCATTCAGTTCGTCCAAATTTTCCGATACAGCAAACCAAAGTGACACACCAACTCCCAATTCTTTGTCTTCAATCGGTTCCAGCGGTGTGCGAATGGCGAAACTTGCTTCTCCTTGATTGTATTTAAAAACAAAAGCTTGCGGATTTGAATTGTCAATTTCAAATCCTAATTTTTCTGTATAAAAGTCTTTTGAAGCTTCCAAATTTTTCACTTGCAAGGATGCGAAAGTTAATTGTCTCATTTTATATAAATATTATTGTTGCTACAAATATAATATACATGACAACAAAAAAAGAATAAAATAATCTTATATTTATTATATTTTGTTGTGTAGATCATAATTAAATATTTTGAGGCAGTGTATTTTATACTATTACAGACTCGTAATAGTAGTATTGGTCAGGGTGCTTTAAGTAAGCTAATTATAACGAGCTACAAATAAAAAAACACAGTCACTTCATCTAGAAACACATTTTTTATTGCATGTATCTTGAGTAATTCTATTCTATAGGCTTTGTTTTTAGCCCCAAGAAAATTTTAATGACTAAATAATAGTCAGTCATATCTTTATGTTTAATTGTTTTTGAATACTAATCGCTATGCAAAGATTTTTAAATTTTCACATTTACTTTCTCTCCCGCTTTTATCTGCTTATTAATTAGTTCAGCTCCATTTAAATAAATTTTAGTTTCAATCATATCGTCTAGTAATTGCAGGTGAATAGAGATCGCTTTATCACCTATATATAGATTTTTAAGATTGATTTTGGACATTTCATCAGAAAGTTGTGGTGCAATACTAAAAGAATTGAACTCAGTTTGCTCAAATGACAACATTCCTTCGATAATTAGCCTGCAATATAAAGCGCTTTCTGCTGAAAGATGCTTCATATTATTTTCAGGAAATGCTTCAATCGGATAGGGTACATGCTCGCCCAATAATCTTTTCCCTGAATAATCTATTAATTTGTTAAGAGACTTGTCAAAGAAACCGGCTTTAAAGGTTCCCCTTAAGGCATATAAGGTTCCTCTATCCCAAAAAATATTCGGCTCTGTGGATGCGGGATTTAGTTCTACTAAAACTCCGTTTGATGTCCAAAGTTTTTCGAGAAGTGCATTGGCAGTTGCTTCCGCTCTTTTATCTATACCCATTACCAGTGGTAAGCAAATCCAATGTCTAAGATGTGTATTTCCTTTAAAGTAACGATAGGTATTTAGTCCTGCTATGTTATAACCAAAATACTTTTCTATAACATTGGCCATTTCAACACTACGTTTTAGATACTGTTTAGATAACTTATGTAAGCCAAGTTCTTTTGCAAGGTAAGATGCACTAATTAGTCCTCCATAGTATAAAGAATTAGTAGAAAGGTTTGCTTCGCCAGTAGATATTCTTCCTTCCATCTCGTCTGTGTCTGACAAAACAACACCTTCTTCATTCCTGTGATTATTGCAGTAGTTTAGACTCCACTCAATCAACGGCCATATTTTTTTTGCAAAATTTTTATCGGTATTTCGTAATAAGAATTGAGATGCACCATAGGCGATCATAGCAGCATCTCCCCTATCTTTACCGCATGAGGGGAGCTCACCATCAATTTCAAATGAGTAGCATATTGGAGAGGAGTCTTGGGGAATATTTTTTAAAAACATGAGATAGGTATTTTTTGCCGCTTCAATACCAGTATCATATCCTAAAAAGGGAAAGAAAGGGCCACTGTACTCTGCCTGGTCATTTGCCCAGATACCAATGTAATAGTTTCCTCCTCCAGGAGAATGCACTAAGCCCATTTCTGATTCAAAAATACTTTCAGAAGCTCGTATTTTCGAAAAATAAAAAAGCTGATCTATGAGCGGATTGGAGGTTTCTAAAACAAGATTTTCTTTAATCTTGTCAAGAAAATTATTTCTTTCCGCTTCAATTTCTTTGTAGTTAAATCCATTTACCGGTTCATCATCTATAGCGGCAGAAAAATAAAGCGTAAAATTATAGGCCGACTGGGGAAGGAGGCTAATTTCTTTTTCAGAATCGCTATATACATGACTTGTATAAATCCCCTTATATCCCCTCAATTGATGAAGAGTATCTGTTTTGTCGAATTTTAATTCTTTTGCCTGATCACTATTATTTATTAATTCCCAGTTTTCAACAAATACTCTTTGATTCATAGATGGAAATAAAGTTCTTTTAAGAATAATTCCCTGAACTGGAGCATGATAAAAAGTCATTTTACCATCAATTTTCACCGAATCAATTTTTTTAAATACCACATTAGTACCATCCATGCTGATTGTGGGCTCAATTTCTTGGGCATAAGTTTGCTTATGATAGGCCCGGTATTTCTTCCAATCCTCTTCAAAAGTCCTTAATTGAGGGTATATTATCTCACGCTTTATACTAAGTTCCTTATCTTTATTAACATCGTAATAAATTATTGCGGATACTTTTTTTCCAGACATTTCAATATTATCCCCATGCGGGTATGAATCAGGTTTATGTATATTCCAAACAATGCTTTTTGAAGAAGAAATATCCCAAAATTGATCAAATTTCAGATCTTGACCTAATAGAAAAAAAGAGTTTAAAAGTAGTAGTATTAATAAACTAATTTTCATTTTCATAATTGCTCAGCAGTATTTAGATTCAGATTTTTCAGAAATGTTTTTAGTGAAATAAAAACTTGATTTCATAAAAATAGGCTTTTATAATTGATCAGTGTCTTTTTTAATAATGCTATTAAGCTAAAGACCTGAAAAAAGGGCTTATGGATAGTTGTTTCCATTGTACGAGATTTTGTGTTTTTTACCGGTACGACCTAACAAAAACCCGATATTGAGTAAACCGGAGTGCAGAACAGGTTTTTATAGGAACACAACAACGGGGTTTAGAAATACATATGCTCATCGATAATGCAGGGATTGGTTAAGATGGTATTTAATGTACGTAACTAGAAGGTGGTTTTTTCACTCATTCTCATTTTGACTACACAAATCCTCAATTAGCACACATTCAGAAAAAGCAGCCAGACGATCTTTGTATTTCAAAATTTTACAAAGAGAACTATGAAAATTGTATTGACAGGATCATTGGGTCGTATTGGAAAACCCCTAACACAAAATTTAGTAAACAACGGTCATTCGGTAATCGTTATTAGCAGTAAACCAGAAAGACAAGAAGAAATTGAAATGCTTGGCGCAAAAGCAGCAATCGGCAGTATGCAGGATGTTGATTTTTTGATTAACACATTCAAAGGTGCCGATGCTGTTTACCTGATGATAGCCTGGGATGCTATCGGTAATATCTTCGACAAAAACATAAATTTCCCTACTGAATTTATCAATATTGCAGAAAAGTACAAACAATCAGTGAAACAATCAGGCGTGAAAAAAGTAGTGCTTTTAAGCAGTATCGGGGCACATACCAACCAAGGTATTGGTAGTCTTTCTGTCTATAAAGGCATTGAGGATACGATGAATCAACTGCCTGCTGATGTATCCATCAAATTTATGCGCCCTGTTGCCTTTTATCCTAACCTTTTCAGATTTATGCAAAGTATCAGGACCGAGGAAGCTATTATACAAAGCTATGGAGGCAACACTAAAGAGCCCTGGGTATCCCCCTTAGATATATCCAATGTGATTGTCGAAGAACTGGAAAAACCTTTTGAGGGCAGAAGCTTTCGCTACATAGCCAGTGATGAAGTTTCACCCAATGAGGTGGCTACAATTTTAGGAGAAGCCATTGGAAACCGCAAGTTGAAATGGCAGACAGTTTCTGCGGAACAATTACTGAATGGTATGCAGATGTCTGGGATGAATGAGTGGGTCGCTAAAGGTTTTATAGAAATGCAAGCCGCACAGGGAACTGGCATTTTATACGAAGATTTTTATAAAAACAAACCAGAATTAGGCAAGGTAAAAATGACAGAATTTACCAAAGAATTCGCATCAGTTTATAACCAATAAAATTTAGAAACTATGAAGAAAGTATTAATTACCGGTGCCAATAAAAGTATCGGCTTTGAGACAGCTCGACAATTATTGCAACAAGGATATTATGTGTATTTAGGTAGTCGTAGCATCGAAAGAGGAAATCTTGCCGTAGAAAAACTAAAAGACGAAGGGCTAATCAATGTAGAGCTTATTCAATTAGATGTAAACAACTCTGCTTCAGTAGATACAGCAAGAATTGAACTGGGTAAAAAGACAGAAGTATTAGATATACTTATCAATAATGCTGGAATTAACGGCGGTATGCCTCAGAATGCATTAAATGCAACTATAGAGCAGCTGCAAAATGTATTGAACACCAATTTATATGGAGTAGTACGGGTTACCCAGGCATTTATAGATTTATTGCGTAAATCTGAAAATCCCAGAATTGTAAATGTATCCTCAAGCGGTTGTTCCTTAACTTTGCATAGCGACCCAAACTGGAAATATTACGACCATAAATCTGCAGTTTATGCGCCTTCCAAAGCAGCGATGAATATGTACACCATTGCATTAGCTTATGAATTGAAGAATGATAATTTTAAAGTGAATGCTGTTTGTCCGGGCTTTGTAGCCACCGATTTTAATGGGCACCGTGGCACCGGAACGGCTCAGGAAGCAGGAACTCGTATTGTAAAATATGCCACCATTGACGATGATGGGCCTACAGGAAAATTCTTTAGCGAGGAATACAATCCAGAAACAGGCGAATGTCCCTGGTAAAATGCAACTAAATGTTTTGTAAATTTATAATATGAAAAAAGAAGAAGAAAAATTTCAAATATTCCAATCTTTATCGGACTTGCACCGGGTGCTTGGCTTACCAAAGCCATTTCACCCGATGATAAGTTTTACAGACATTAAGAACATCAAAATCTTACCGGAAGAATTTGGTAATGCTTATATTCTTAACTTCTACAAAATTTCATATAAATCAGATCTTTGCAGACAGGCTAAATACGGACAGCATTATTATGATTTTGGAGAAGGTGGATTGGTATACACCGCGCCTAATCAAGTTTTTGAATTGAATCACCAACCTAGTACAGGTTATTTATTGCTAATTCACCCCGATTTTTTGTTAGGCTATTCATTGGCTAAAAAGATAAAACAGTTTGGATTTTTTGGATATGCGGCCAATGAGGCATTGCATATTTCAGAGAAGGAAAAGGAAACTATATTTTCAATTTTTAAAATTATCGACGAAGAATTACAAAGTAGAATTGATGATTTTAGCCAGGATGTTATCATCTCTCAATTAGAATTATTATTAAATTATAGCAACCGCTTTTATAAGCGACAATTCATTACACGTAAAGCTATAAATAACGACTTGTTACAAAACTTGGAAGAAATTGTGGACGATTATTTTAACAACGAAAAATCATTAAAGCAAGGAATTCCTACCGTACACTTTCTTGCCGAACAACTCAATATTTCACCAAGTTATTTAAGCGATCTTTTACGTTCTTTAATTGGGCATAGTGCAAAACAATATATCCACAGTAAACTGATTGAAAAAGCAAAGGAAAAATTATCGACTACAAACTTAACCGTAAGCGAAATTTCCTATGAATTGGGATTTGAACATTCACAATCATTTAGTAAGCTTTTCAAGAAAAAAACGAACCGTTCACCATTGGAATTTAGACAGTCTTTTAACTAAATCGACAACAGTAAACAAAAATACTTCAGCTAATTCAGCTAATAATGAAGCGTTCGTATAAGTGGTACAGCAAACATGAAGTCCTGTTAACGACCCTAATATTTTATTAAAACTGATCTATTTAAATATTAAATTTGCTGGGATAAGCTCAGCTCTTTGTGGAAAACGTCATTCAATTGCCAACTTTTATGAGTAAACCAATCCATAAAAAGGAACTGAAATTTATAGATATATAGCTACTAATCCTTTTTAAAAAACTAAAAATCAGTTAGATTAGTACTTTGACTAAAATGGATATAATACAATTTATTGTTTTATAGCTACATAAGCATAAATACCTCAAAAATTAAAATATGAAGAAAATCTATCTCACTTTTATTTTAGTAACATTTTTAATATATGAAGGCTACAGTCAAGAGTATGTTGACTCAGAAACAAAAAGAACCGTAATTAATAATGGAATCGGGCTTGGAAGTGTAATTGCCGGAGTCACATCCTGGGAAAGAAATAAATCTGTATTACTTGCTACCATTCATGGTTTTTTTAGTTGGTTTTATGTCATCTATTTTGTGCTAACCAGAAAAAAAGAAGAAAGAAAATAATTTAAACTTTCCTATTTTCAGGAGGAGTCTACATCCGCCAGCTTACGACAACCGCAACTACTCCCCCATATATGAGAAAACTGTTCACGATAATATTTAGTTTGACCATCAGCCTTTGTTTTTCACAAACAAAACAACAACTGATTGATTCAATTATTAACGTAAACAGAGTGGAATCTAACTGTATTGGAAATG
Source organism: Zunongwangia sp. L-65 (assembly GCF_056859415.1). NCBI lineage: Bacteria > Pseudomonadati > Bacteroidota > Flavobacteriia > Flavobacteriales > Flavobacteriaceae > Zunongwangia > Zunongwangia sp. L-65. The sequence continues at coordinate 479 of NZ_JBSXOK010000080.1, read as the reverse complement.
CTTGTTTGCCAAGTTCCCAATACAAAAGGTTTCAAAAACTAAAGAAAAAAATATCCTACAAAGAACTAATCGAATTATCAAAACACGAAAATTCCACAATTAGGACTTACGCTTCGATTGAGCTCATTCAGTCTAACAAAGGAAACGTTCCTGAGTTGCTATTAACTGAACTAAGGAAAAATGAAATGGTTGAGACCTTCGATGGTTGTACAATCGATGTTGAACCAATTTCCTCAATCATTTATCACGAATATTGGAATAAAATCAGAATAGAAGCGTCTCGAATAAAAGGTAATAATTACGAGCAAGGTTTAGCAATACAAAAGGCACTTGCTACCGTGCAAAAAACGGTCATAGTATACCACCCTGGCCGGGTTAAAGTGAGCCACCCTGGCCGGATCAAAGTGAACCACTTTAGCCGGAGTAAAGTGAACCACTAAAAAATCGATTCTATTTGTAAGAAGCCAAATGTCTTTTTT